>JBJEYY010000024.1:0-3570 GCA_051887095.1 Faecousia sp.
CCCACGTGGGGTGGCTGGACTATGGGGAGCATCGCTACTACTTCGATGAGGAGGGGGCCATGGTCACCTCCTGGTGCGACATTGACGGGAAGCGCTACCATTTCCGCGGCAACGGCATCCCGGATACGGGCCTGGTCAAAATCGGGGGCGAGGAATACCGGTTCCTGGAGGACGGAAGCCTGTACACCGGTTGGGACACCCGGGAGGAGGGGATGGTCTACTACCTGACGGACGGCCCCATGGCCACCGGCTGGCAGGAAATTGACGGAAAACGCTACTACTTCGGCTCTGACGGCCTGATGCGGACCGGATGGCTCCGTCAGGGCGGGGACAGCTACTACCTGCAGCCCGACGGCTCCGCGGCGGTGGGGCCCACCGAGATTGAGGGGCAGACCTATTATTTCAGTCCCGGGGGAATCCACATTATACTGGTTAACGAAAATCATCCTGTGCCCGACTACTATACCATGGAGCTGAAAACTGTGGAGGGCTGGAATCAGGTGTCCACGGTGTGCTACGCGCCCCTGGTTCGGATGCTGGCCGATTGCCGCCGGGAGGGGATTGAGGTAACGTTCAACTCCGCCTACCGCTCGGTGAAGCAGCAGCAGGAGATTCTGGATAAGAGAACTCAGGAGAATATGGATCGGGGCGCTTCCGAGACGGAGGCCTACGCCAAGGCCCGGGAGACCGTAGCCCTCCCCGGCACCAGTGAGCACCATCTGGGTCTTGCGGTGGACCTGCTGGGAGAGGAGGCCATTGTCTGGCTGAATGAGCACTGCTGGGAGTACGGCTTCATCGTCCGCTACCGGGCGGAGAAGGCGGAAATCACCGGCATCATCGACGAGCCCTGGCACTTCCGCTACGTGGGCGTGAAGGCGGCCATGGAGCTGAAGGACTCGGGCCTCTGCCTGGAGGAATATCTGGGCGCGGTGGAGTAAGCAAAAACAGACGGCGGACAGCCGTCTGTTTTTTTTCAGAGTACGGTAAATTGTTGTTTTGCGTAACGAGAAATGCTGTCATTGCGAACCAGCGCGCACGCTGGTGTGGCAATCCCCTGGTTAGAGGGGAAATGTATCGAAAAGTGCCCTGGAAAACGGAGATTGTTACGGTTCTTGGTGGTAATCGTTACCTGGTTCCATGGGGCCGGGGGATTGCCACGCCAGTGTGCGCACTGGCTCGCAATGACAGGAAACTTTGAGGCGAAGCGCCAAACACCAATTTATCTATATGACGCTGTACGGGTCAATTCTCTATGGATCTGCTCAGGTCGCGGCAGGCGTCGGCAAGCTCCCGCAGGGTGGAGCAGGGGACCATGGTGCAGACCTCCGCCATGGCCTGGACGCTGCGAAGGTAGGGCCATTTGTTCCTGGGGATGGGGTTCAGCACCAGTACCCGGCCGCACTGGCGCTTGGCATCCAGCAGCGCCGCCAGAGCCCGGGGCTGGTCGATGGTTTTGGTGTCGGAGAGGATCAGCAGCGTGGTGGATTTCCCAAGCACGGAGGGCTTGCGGGCGCAGAGGGAAGAAAGGGCCGTCCCCAGGTCGGTGCCCCGGCCGTAGATGCCGGATTCTCCCACGAAGGCGCGGAAGGTGTCCATGTTCTGCAGCCGGAAGGGGTCCGCCTCCACCATGGTCTCGGAGAAGAGATAGGTGCGGGAATTCTCCGACACCTGGTTTAAGGATTGGATAAACCGCAGGGCAAACTCCGAAAACTGCATCATGGAGCCGGACACATCGCACAAAATAACCAGCCATTTCTTCCGCCGGGGCTTTTTCCGGTAGCGCAGGCGGTAAAAGCTGCCGCCGGTTTCCAGACCCTTGCGGATGGTGCCCCGGAAGTCCAGCTTGCCGCTGCGGCCCCCGCGGCTGCCCCGGCGGGACAGGTCGCCGTTGATCCGGGCGGCAACGGAGCGGATGATGTGAATGGCCTTGGGAAGGTCCTGATCCCGGAATTCGGAGATATCCCGGTAGAGAATGCCAATTTCCGGGTCGGCGGCCTCGCAGCCTGCCCCGGCGTTTTCCAGCAAAAGCTGCTGCTCCATCAGGGTTTTGGCGAATACCGAGTGGATGAACTCTCCGTAGAGCTTGGGGTTGCGCTGGGCCGCGCCCCGGTACTTGTCCAGGAAACCCCGCAGACGGCTGCGGGCCTCCTCGCCCATGGCGGCGTAGACTTGCCGCTGCTGCTCCGTGAGCTTCAGCTGCTCCGGGAACCGGGCAAAGTCCTGCTCCGCCTCCTGCCGCTGCCGCTCCAGCTCCTGCTCCCGGGTCTGCCGCTCTTTGGCCTGGGCTTTCATGGCCTCCTCGGAGAGGAAGAACCCGTCGAACACCCGGTCAAAGACCTTCTGCTCGTCCCGGGAGGAGGCGAACACGGTGCGAAGGGCGGTTTTCACCGTCTCCCGGTTATCGAGCCCCAGCCCAATCAGAATCTGGGCCGCGTCCGCCGTCTCCCGGGGGCCGATGGAAAGCCCCTCCAAGCGGAGCATCCGGGAGAAGGCGGAGAGCTTCTCCAGGTAGACCTTCTCATCCATGGCAGTGACCGCAGTGGGGGGCCTCCGGCTCCTGGAGGAGGCAGTTCATATCCTCGTTGTTCTTCAGCACAAAGCCGCCGGTCTGCCGCAGGGCGTCGGGGGTCAGCTCCCGGATGCCCAGGGCGTCCAGGGCCGCCGCCCAGTCCAGGGTTTCGGCGATGGAGGGCTTTTTCAGGATGGACTCGTTGGAGCGCAGGCGCTGCACCGCCAGGGCCACCTGGGCGCAGAGCCGGTCGTCCACATGGGGGAGCTTGGCCCGCAGAATGGCCAGCTCCTTTTCCATGTCCGGGTATTCAATATAAAGGTAGGCGCACCGCCGCCGGAGGGCCTCGCTCAAGGGGCGGCTGCGGTTGGAGGTCAGCACCACGAAGGGGATGGATTTGGCCCGGATGGTGCCGATCTCGGGGACGGTGACCTGCATTTCGGAGAGCAGCTCCAGCAGGAACGCCTCGAACTCCTCGTCAGCCTTGTCGATTTCATCGATGAGCAGGACGACGGGTTTTTCCGAGCGGATGGACTTCAGAAGGGGGCGCTCCAGCAGGTATTCGTCCGAGAACAGGTGGCGCTTCAGCGCGTCGGTGTCCCCACTGTCCCGGTGAATCTGGATGGCCAGCAGCTGCTTCTGGTAGTTCCATTCGTAGAGGGCCTTGCCCTCGTCCAGGCCTTCGTAGCACTGCAGCCGCACCAGGTCCCGGTCGAGGGCAGAGGCCATGACCTTGGCCACCTCGGTTTTGCCGACCCCCGCCGCGCCCTCGATGAGCAGCGGCCGCCCAAGAGCCAGGGCCACATACACGGTGGTGGCCAGGGTGTCGTCATAAATGTAATGGGCCTGGTCCATTTTCGCTTTCAGTTCGGTAAGATCCATGGGGTTCCTCCTGATTTTTCTTTTGAGTATACCATATTTCCGGCGCGGATACAAGAAAAACCCGATTTCGGTCATCGGCTTTGATTGGCGGATAAATTGTTGTTTACACTATATGTTCCAAATAATCTGTCATTGCGAACCAGTCCGCAGACTGGTGTGGCAATCCCCCGGTTAGAGGG
>JBJEYY010000025.1:0-3553 GCA_051887095.1 Faecousia sp.
CTTCCTTGCTCTTTAACACATACTTGGTATAATCCACCAAATATCACCTTCTTATCCTTTTGTTCTTCGTTTGCACGCAAACGATTACAGTATAAATTATATCACACACACCATACAGATGTCCAGCTTTTTCCATGCATTTGCGGCATTTTTCTTTGTGCCTGTCGGCCTAAGTCAGCAAGCCAACAAATTGGTGTTTGAAAGTGCGCGTTACAAATTTCCTGTCATTGCGAGCCAGTGCTCTTAAGTGGCGTGGCAATCCCCCGGTTGAAAGGAACCAGGTAACGATTACCGCCAAAAATCGCAGTGACTCCCACTCTTTTGGGCACTTTTCGGTACATTTCCCCTCTAATCGGGGGATTGCCACACCAACGTGCGCGCTGGTTCGCAATGACAGCGTTTTTTCGCCAGAAAACAATTTATCGTACTGCCGAGGAGAGCCTGTACCCAAAAAAGCCAAAAGCTCCCGGGCGGTTTCCCGCCCGGGAGCTTTGCGCTCATTCCATATCGTCCAGCAATCCGTACCCGCCGTTCTCTCTGCGGTAGACCACGGCGAAGGAGCCGCCGTTGTCCTCGTCCCGGAAGGCGAAGAAATTGTGTCCCAGCAGATTCATCTGCAGCACCGCTTCCTCCCGGGTCATGGGGCGGAAGTAGAACTGCTTCACACGGACGATGCTCAGATCGTCCTCGTCCTGCTCCGGCGTGAAGGAGGTCTCCTCCTGCACCGACCGGACGAACGCGTCCTTGCGCAGCCGCTTGGCCAGACGGGTCTTGTTCTTGCGGATCTGTCCTTCGATGGTGCCCACCGCCGCGTCGATGGAAGCGAACATATTCGATGTGGCCTCACAGGCCCGGAACCAGGTACCCGCTCCCCGGACGGTGAGCTCCACCACGTTCCGGTTCTTCTCCACGGAGAAGACCACAAGTGCCTCCGCATCCCCCTCGAAATAACGGCCCAGCTTCATTACTTTCTTCTCGGCATAGGCGTGGACATTCTCCGGGAGTTTGACTTTCTTCTCGCTGTACTGAAATTTCATATGCGGCAGCTCCTTTCGTGTCACCGGTCATCCGGTGTACCTATACTATACCACGAAAAGCGCTTTGCGGCAAGGGGTCAGGCGTCCGACTCCTCTTCGTCATCCAGGATCTCCGCCATGGCCAGGTTGTAAATTTCCTCGGCCTTTTTCTCCATCAGCTTCTGCAGCCGGACGGCCTGCCGCTGGTTGGGGGCCATCAGCTCCATGGTCATGAGGCTTCCCATCTCGTCGCTGAGCTCCAGCACCACGCCGAAATCCCCGGAGGGCTTGGGCTCCACCCGGGTCTTGACAAAGCTGCTGCGATGAATCTGTCGGTTGAACCGGAGCACCGCGTCCTCCGCCCGCTGGCGGACGGTGTAGGGCACAGTGTTCTCCACCAGGGCCCCGTCGCTGCGGCCCTTTTCGGTGATGGTGTACTGATCCCCATCCTGGGCCAGGTGGCCGGTTTCCACCAGCTGCGGGATGGCGGTCCGCACATCAAAATAGCTCAGAAACTCGTTCTGAAAGCAAAGCTCATAAATCTGCTGCTCATCGGCGGGGTAATTGGCCCTGGCCATTACGAACAGAATCAGTGCCTTCACGTCCATCATATCATGGATAAATCCAACGCCCTGCACGGACACGACCCCCTTTTCTCATCTTAAAACACAGATTGTCCTCCATCAGAAAAGCGTAAATTGCTGTTTGAAAGGGTGCGTTGCAAATTACCTGTCATTGCGAACCAGTCCGCAGACTGGTGTGGCAATCCCCCGGGTGAAAGGAACCAGGTAACGATTACCACCAAAAATCGCAGTGGCTCCCACTCTTTCGGGAACTTTTCGGTACATTTTCCCTCTAACTGGGGGATTGCCACGCCAGTGTGCGCACTGGCTCGCAATGACAGCGTTTTTTTTGCACACACTTGTAAACAACAATTTATCTTCTTCCTTTTCCTTCATTATACCCGATCCGGCGAAAAAATCAAGCACCGGCGTATCTTCAGCCGCATAGTCTGGCAGGAAGGAGGTATTGCCATGCTGCCCAGACCTTTGTATTGTGCCGGAAGCACCCCCGCCGTCCGGTATGCCTCGGAAATTCTCGCTGCCCGGGGTATTCCCATTGTCCATACCCCCCAGGAACACGACGGCTATGTGCTGCTGGATGTGCCCAGCTTCGACCCCACCGGAGCCCTTCGGGGCGGGGGCAGGCTGGAGGAGCTGCTGTCCGTGCTTGCTGACGACGCCGTCCTCTGCGGAGGAAATCTGAATCATCCCCTGCTGGAGGGGCTCCCAACTGTTGACCTTCTCCGGGATGAAGAATACTTAGCCCGAAACGCCGCCATCACCGCCCAGTGTGCCGTGCAGATTGCCGCTTCTCTGCTCCCCATTACCCTGGCAGAAGCGCCCACGCTGATACTGGGTTGGGGCCGGATCGGCAAATGCCTTGCCCGGCTGCTGAAGGACCTGGGGGCGGAGGTTACGGTCACCGCCCGGCGGAGCGCCCACCGGGCCATGCTGCTGGCTCTGGGCTACGGCACGGCGGAGGCATCCGCGCTGGACCTGCGGTCCTACCGGCTTATCATCAACACCGTTCCCGCCCCCCTGCTTACCCGCGCGCAGCTGGAGGCCTGCCCCCGGGCCGTCAAGCTGGACCTGGCCTCCCGCCGGGGACTGCCGGGACCCGACGCGGTCTGGGCCCGGGGGCTTCCCGGCATCCACGCCCCGGAAAGCTCCGGCAGGCTCATCGCGGATACCCTGACCCGGCTTTGGAAGGAGGAAATCCAATGACCCTGGGCTTTGCCATGTGCGGTTCCTTCTGCACCTTTGCCGCGGTATTCCCGGTGATGGAGGCCCTTTCCCGGGATTATGACCTGATTCCCATTTTCTCCCAGTCCGTGTCCGCCGTTTCCAGCCGCTTCGGCACTCCGGAGGAATTCCGGGCAAAGGCGGAGGAAATCTGCGGGAAACCGCCCCTTGACACCATCGCCCAGGTGGAGCCCATCGGCCCGAAGAAGCTGCTGGACGCGCTGATCATCGCCCCCTGCACCGGGAGCACCCTGGCAAAGCTGGCCCACAGCATTGCCGATACCCCGGTGACCATGGCCGCCAAGAGCCATCTGCGCAACGCACGGCCGGTGCTGGTGGCGGTTTCCACCAACGACGGTCTGGCCGGGGCGGCGGAGAATATCGGAAAGCTCCTTGCCCGGAAGCACTACTATTTCGTCCCCTTCCGCCAGGACGATCCCGTGAAGAAGCCCACCTCCCTGGTGGCGGACTATTCCCAGCTTCCCGAAGCCCTCCGCCTCGCCCTGGCAGGCAAGCAGCTCCAGCCCATCCTGGCCCGATAAGTCCAATATAGGCTTGCGGCAGGCCGATAAATTGGTGTTTGTAAGTGCGCGTTACAGATTACCTGTCATTGCCATGAAAAAAAGCTGTCATTGCGAGCCAGTGCGCACACTGGCGTGGCAATCCCCCGGATATTCCGAAATGTGCTTATCGGCTTAAGTCAGCAAGCCGACAAATTGGTGTTTGAAACGT
>JBJEYY010000026.1:0-17960 GCA_051887095.1 Faecousia sp.
CTGGTTCGCAATGACAGGAAATTTGAAACGTGTAGTGTAAACAACAATTTACCGCCTTGCTGAAATGCTCGCTTTTGAAAAAAGAACCTGAGGTGGAGTCAGGGATTGGGGCTTTTAGGTTTCGGCGGCCTTGACGATCACATAGCCATCTACCAGGTTGGCTTTCTCCAGGGTCCCCTCCACGAAGCTCTGACGCTCCATCAGGTCTGTGAGGATCACAAGGCCGTCCTTACACTCGATGGTCATGACGTTGCGCATGATGACGGACTCGGGATTCAATTGATTTTTGTATACGGTGGAAAGACACATTTTGACTTCCTCCTTAGTGGGTATCCAGGCTCTGCAGCACCACGCTGAGCCGCATATTGCCCTTCTCAAAATCGGACACGGCGGCCATGACCTGCTCGTAGGCGGTGTGACTGCCCGCCTTGTCCAGCTGCTGGGCAAGGTCCGCCAGCTCCTTTGCGTGGGCGGCGTTGTGGCCCACCATGTACTTCATGAGGGCGGTCAGCTCCTCCATGGGAGTATGCTCGCAGGGCGTGGCGCAGCTGCCGCAGCCGTGGCCGCAGTCGTGGGAGTGGGTGTGCTCCTGGCCCTGAGCGTGGAGCTCCGCGTGGTCGTGGGGATGAACATGGTCGTGCTCATGGACATGCTCATGCTCGTGGGTGTGGGTGACACCGTCGTGGGTGTGCTCGTGGGTATGGGAGTGGGTGTGCGCGTGGTCGTGGGCGCCCACATGATCGTGATCCAGATGCATAATGATTTCTCCTTTTCCAATGGTGTCGGAGGTAAAGTAAATTGTTGTTTAGCGTAGCAAAACATGCTGTCATTGCGAACCAGTCCGCAGACTGGTGTGGCAATCCCCCAAGGATTTAGGGCGGTTTTCGTTACGTTTCCCCTATAACCGGGGGATTGCCACACCAGTGTGCGCACTGGTTCGCAATGACAGGTAATTTGTAACGCGCTCTTGTAAACAACAATTTATCTTACCAGGTGATTTGGTTTTCTTCTATTATACTCCAGGATGGGATGACTGTCAAAACATTTATTTTCCGGGGGGAACCCCCGGGAGGGCTTGCGCAATGAGGACAGGTGGGGTATAATGAAAAAAAACGGTTTTCCGGAAAGAAGGCAGGGAAAATGTCAGATATTTACGAACAGGAGCACAATCACGGATTGGAGCAGGAACACGACCATGCGTATCTTCATGCCCACGGGATCGCCCATTCCCACGGCCATGTTCACGAGAATCAAAAGGCGGTGGTGAACCGGCTGGCCCGCGCCATTGGCCACCTGGAGAAGGTAAAGCGGATGGTGGAGGAGGGGTATGACTGTTCCGAGGTGCTGATCCAGCTGGCGGCGGTGCGCTCCGCCCTGGACAACACCGGAAAGGTTATCCTAAAGGATCATATGCGCCACTGTATGGTGGATGCGGTGGCGGCGGGAGATCAGGACGCCATTGACGATCTGTGTCAGGCCATCGACAAGCTGATGAAATAGCCAGCGCGGGAGCGGAGGGAAACCTCCGCTCTTTTTGCGGTTGCGTTTCTCCGGGGAATCTGGTATAATGAGCAGAAAGTATGCGTATTGCCTGGCGCACCGAGAGGAAAGGGCGGGGGATATGAAAAAAGTGCTGTTCGTGGCGACCCTGGTGAAGAATCATATCGCGGAATTCCATCTGCCCTATCTGAAGCTGTTCAGGGAAATGGGCTGGGAAACCGCCGTGGCGGCGAAAAACGATTACGAGAACCCCGCGGACTGCGTGATTCCGAACTGCGACGCGTTTTATGATGTCCCCTTTGAACGCAGTCCCCTGAAAAAGGGAAATGTGGATGCCTACCGCATGGTGAAGCGGATCATCCGGGAGGGCTCCTTTGATCTGATTCACTGCCATACCCCTGTGGGGGCGGTGGTGGCCAGGATTGCAGCCCGGGAAGCCCGGAAAACGGGAATAAAGGTGATCTACACCGCCCACGGCTTCCACTTTTACCAGGGAGCGCCGCTGCTGAACTGGCTGGTGTACTTCCCGGTGGAGCGGCTGCTTGCACCGCTGACAGATGTGCTGATTACCATCAACCGGGAGGACTATGAGCGAGCGAAGCGGTGCCTGAAAGCGAAGAAAGTTGTCTATATCCCCGGGGTGGGCATTGATACGACCCGGTTCCGGGGGAATGAGGACAAGGGCGCTGCCCTGCGCCGGGAGTTGGGAATTCCCGAAAGCGCTACGGTGCTGCTGAGCGTGGGGGATCTGAACAAGAACAAGAATCACCGGGCGGTGCTGGAAGCCCTGTCCGGGATGGAGAACCGGAATCTATACTACGTGGTTTGCGGCCGGGGGCCTTTGAAGGAGGAACTGGAAGCCCTGGCCCGGGAAAAGGGACTGGGGGACCGGGTACGTTTTATGGGTTACCGGAATGACATTCCTGCCTTTTATGCCATGGCGGATGTTTTTGTATTCCCCTCCTTCCGGGAAGGGCTGTCCGTTTCCGTCATGGAGGCCATGGCCTCAGGGCTGCCGGTTGTCTGCTCCCGGATTCGGGGGAATACGGACATGGTGGAGGATGGGGACAACGGCTATCTCATTGACCCGGGCAATCCCGAAAGCATCGCCCGGGCGCTGCGCAGCCTGGAGGACAGCGGGAAACGGGAGGCAATCGCCGGGAACAACCGGGAGAAGGCGGAAGAATACAGCCTGCAAACCATTGCTGAGCAGTACAGACGGGTATATCTGGAAGCAAGCGGAGGCGTGGAATGAAGATCACGTTTTTTATCGGACATATGGGCTACGGCGGCGCGGAGCGGGTGATTTCCCTGCTGGCAAATGACTACTGCCGCCGGGGCTGGGATACGGATATCGTGATGCTGCTGAGCAATGACCTGGCCCAGAAGCTGGAGCCCGGGGTCCGGCTGGTGGATCTGAGCCTGGGCGGCGGCTCCTATGGGAAACGGGCCCTCCGGTGGATGAAGGAAATCCGGGGGTATCTGAAAAGGGAAAAGCCGGACTGCGTGGTATCCTTCATTGGCAGAATCAACGCCCTGGTGCTGACCGCGGCCCTGGGACTAAAATTACCCGTCATTGTTTCCGAGCGGAACGACCCCAGGCATGACGGACGGGGAAAAGGGATGCTTACCTACTGTGACACCCTGTACAGAACCGCCCGGGCGGTGGTGTTCCAGACAAAAGCGGAGCAGGAATGCTTTTCGGACGCGGTGAAGGCGAAGGGGGTTATCATCCCCAACCCCGTCAGTGTGGAGGGGGCTGTCCGCAGAGAATCGGAGGACTTCCGGGTGGTCACCGCGGGACGGCTGGCGGAGCAGAAAAACCACAAGATGCTGATGGATGCTATGGTTCTGGTTTCCGGGGAAATTCCGGAGGCTAGATGCACCATCTACGGCGAGGGGGAGCTTCGCTCTGAGCTGGAAACGTATGTCCGGGAGAAGGGGCTGGAGGATACGGTTTCCATGCCGGGGCACGCCCTGGATATCCATGAGAAAATTGCGGATGCATCGGTTTTTGTACTGACCTCCGAATACGAGGGCTTGCCCAACGCCCTCATTGAGGCCATGATGCTGGGCATTCCCTGCGTCACCACGGACTACCCCGGGGCGGAGGAAGTGATGACGGATGGCCTGACCGGCCTGATTGTCCCCCGAGGGGATGACAAAGAATTGGCACGGAAGCTGGTATGGCTTGCCCAAAATCGGGAAGCGGGAAGTACCCTGGGCAATAACGCCCGGCAGGAGGCGGAAAAGTACCGCACCGAAAATGTAATCCGGCAGTGGCGGAAGGTAATTGAGGAGTGAGGACGGTTTGGAGCTGAAGGAATTCATCAAAAAATGCGCCTATTTCCTGCCGGACAAGGTTTATTTGTCGCTGCGCTACTTCCTGACATTCCGGAGGTTCCCTGACTGGGAGAATCCCAAGAGCTACAACGAGAAAGTGCAGTGGCTGAAGCTCTATGACCGGGACCCCCGGTATGGCCAGATGGTGGATAAAGCCGCTGTAAAAGACCTGGTCAGCCGTGTGATCGGACCGGAATATGTGATTCCCACCCTGGGAGTCTGGGATCGGCCGGAGGATGTGGACTTTGACGCGCTGCCTGACCGGTTTGTCCTCAAGTGCACCCATGACTCCGGAAGTGTAGTGCTCTGCCCGGACAAGGGGAAGCTTAACCGGGAGGAAGCGATGCAAATTCTTCGCAGGGGAATGGCGCTGGATTATTTCAAGGAATACCGGGAGTGGCCCTACCGGGATGTGCCCCGGCGAATTCTCGCCGAGGAATATTTGACGGATGAAACGGGGGCCGCGCCCTCGGATTATAAGGTGATGTGCTTCCAGGGAGAGCCGAAGCTGGTGATTCTGCACCAAGGACGGTTCGGAAAGCATACTATGGACTTTTATGACACCGACTGGAACCGGATGAGCATCACCCGTGTGGGTCAGGCCCGTTCGGAAACGGATGCCCCCAGGCCGGAATGCCTGGAGAAGATGCTGGAGCTGTCCTCCGTTTTGTCCAGGGGGATTCCCCATCTGCGGGTGGACTGGTACATCTGCGGCGGAAAGCTGTATCTGGGGGAGCTGACCTTCTATAATAACTCCGGATTCGGGCCCTTTGTGGATCCCCGGGACGATGAGCTGCTGGGAAGCTGGATCCGGCTGCCGGAGAAATCACAAAAGAAATCAACCCGGGAAGAGGACTCCGAAGAATGAAAATTGTACTGGTTGTTCCGGTGTTTATCACCGGAGGTGCGGAAGTGATGGTTCAACGTCTGGCGGTGGGTTTGAAGGAGCGTCAGGCGGATGTGGAGGTGGTCAGCATCTACCCCCGTCAGGGAAGCCGCCTGGAGGAGGCTGTTGAACAGGCGGGAGTCAGGCTGCACTTCATAGACAAGCAGGGGGGGAAGGACCCTCTGGCCATGGTCAGACTCTGGAAGCTCCTGAACCGGATCAAGCCGGATGTGGTCCATGGTCATCTGCGGGGCACGTTTTATGCCCTGCCCTGGGCAGTTGCCCACAATGTTCCCTTGATTCATACCATTCACGCCCGGCCGGAGCGGGAGTTTAACCCCCGGCTGCGGAGCGTTTTGAACTTTTTCCGCCGGAAGGGAAAGCTGCGGTTCATGGCGGTTTCCGAAAGGAACCGGGATCTGGTGGCGGAATTCTACGGTCTGGAGCCGGATGAGGTTCCCTATGTGAACAACCCGGTGGATACAAAGCGGTATTACCACAGGGAGAACCGTGGGGATGGCAGATTTGTTTACATCAATGTTGGAAGGCAGGATGGCAACAAAAATCAGATCCTTGCCCTGCGCACCCTGCCGGAGGTCCTCCGGCAGGTGCCCAATGCCCGCCTGATTTTGGTGGGAGACGGTCCCCGGAATGACGAGCTGAGGCGGGAGGCGGAAGAGCTGGGCATTCAGGACGCGGTGGAGTTCCCCGGGGAGACCCCGGAGCCGGAGGCGTTTCTGGCCGGGGCGGATGTGTATCTGTCCACCTCCCACAGCGAGGGACTTCCCCTGTCCATGCTGGAGGCGGAGGCTGCGGGGCTGCCGGTAATCGCGACCCGGGTGGGCGGCGTGCCGGACATCGTCCGGGATAATGGCGTGCTGATTGAGGATAATGACGCTTCCGCCCTGGCAAAGGAGATGATCCGGTTTGCTGAGGACCCGGAACTGGTCAGGCGCTGTGGAGCTGCTTCCAGAGAAATTGTAAAATGCTACGATGCCGATGCCTGCGCGGAGCGTCATCTGCAGATTTATCAGCGGTACTGCCCCGGAAAACGGGCGGAATAAACCTTCGGGACAGAAAGGGATCCTATTATGGAAATACTGATTGGAGCCGATTTGGTTCCGACCCAGCCCAATTGGGAGGCGTTTGCTGAGGCGGATACCCACAGCATCCTGGGGCAGGAGCTGCGCGATCTGATGGGGAAGGCGGATTTCAGGGTGTTCAACCTGGAGGCTCCGCTTACGGATGAGGATACCCCGATCGCGAAATGCGGTCCCTGTCTGCGGATTCCTACCCGAACCGCTCCGGGGCTCAGGGCCATGGGCGTGGATCTGGTGACCCTTGCCAACAACCACATTCTGGATCAGGGAGAAGCCGGGCTCAGGTCCACCATTTCCACCCTGGAGCGTGTGGGGATTTCCTGGATCGGGGCGGGAATGACCCCCCGGGAGGCGGCGAAACCCTATATCCTGGAGCGGGAAGGGATCAAGGTGGGCTTTTATCCCTGCGCGGAGCATGAATTCTCCATTGTCACGGAAAACTCCGCCGGGGCAAATCCCTTTGACCCGCTGTGGAGCCTGGATCATATCCGGGAGCTGAAGCAGCAGTGCGATTATGTGGCGGTGCTGTATCACGGAGGCAGAGAGAAATACCGGTATCCCTCCCCGGAGCTTCGGAAGGTCTGCCGGAGGATTGCGGATAAGGGGGCGGATCTGGTGCTCTGCCAGCACAGCCACTGCGTTGGATGCCAGGAGGAGTGGAACGGAAGCACCATCGTCTACGGACAGGGGAATTTTCTGCTGGGCAAAAGCAATGTAGAAGAGTATCAGACCGGAATGCTGGTGAAATGGATCCTTTCTTCCCGGGAAAGCCGCGTGGAGTATATCCCGGTGGAGAAAAGCGGAGCCTTTGTCAGACTTGCGGGAGAAGAGAAGGCTGCGGAGATTCTGGGAGGATTCTATAAACGCAGTGAGGAAATCAAGAAACCGGGGTTTGTGGAGGAAGCCTATGCGCGTCATGCCAGGGAATCGGTTCTGGAGTACTACGGAAGGACCCTGGGGAGGGCACGCTACGTCATCTTCCGGGTGCTTAATTTGCTGTGTATGGATAAGCTGCGTAGGTATTGCTATTCCCAAAGGGATATTCTTGCGTTGGAGAATTTACTGATGTGCGAGGCCCACAGGGAGATCTATTCTGCCGGCCTTCACAGAATCATTTCGGAAAAGAACGACAAGTAGCAGGGTAGCTCAACTCGCCCAGTCTGGCGAAATGGAGTTGTGACTACAGGCTTCCAACAGCTTTCAGAAAAAATGTTGTTTGCAGTAGAAAAACACCCTTCTTGTAGGGACCGGTGAGCACATCGGCCTCTACAGAAGCGGTGCTGTAAACAACTGGCGACCTCTAAAAAACTACTTTTTGGCTTTTTGGGTGAAAGACTTTGCTCCAAAAAAGTTCTGGAAAGTTCGGAATAATTGGTGTGTTGCGGACTTTTCAAAACACATTGTTGGGGGGAAATGATCCGATCAAAACCCAAAAGGGGAGTTTTTAGAGGGGCCATACTATTTACTGTTTTGCTGTTTCGTGCCACAGCTTGAAACGCAGGTTTCAGAGGCTTTCAAATGATTTTTCATCCCCGGAGGGGATGCGGACAGGAGGACCGGATGGAGAAAATAACATTTGTCATATCCTCTCTGGGCTCCGGAGGAGCCGAGCGGGTGGTCAGTACCCTGGCCAATGAGCTGACGGCAAGGGGTCGGGAGGTCAGTATCCTTCTGGTGGCCAACAGCCTTAAGGTATATCCCCTGTCGGAGAAGATACGGGTTGTCTCGCTGGACTGCGGGGAGGATGTGGGACGGAATGTTCTGAAACGGTATCCCCTCCGGCTGAAGAAGATCCGCGGGGCACTGAAGCAGATGAATCCCGACGTGGTGATCTCTTTTATGTCGGAGACCAGCATTGACGTGTGCCTTGCGGCGCTGGGGCTGAAAGCCCCCATCCTGGTGTCCGAGCGAAATGACCCTGCCATCGATCCGGCCAGCCGGGCCAAGCGGCTGCTGCGGCGGCTGGCCTACCGGCGGGCGGACGGCTTCGTGTTTCAGACCCCGGACGCCCAGGCTTACTTTTCAAAAAAGATTCGGGAGCGTTCCCACATAATCCTTAACCCGCTGACGGGAACCCTCCCGGAGCCGTACACAGGGCCCAGGGAGAAGCGGATCGTCGCAGTGGGCAGGCTAAATAAGCAGAAGAATTATCCGCTGCTGCTGGAGGCCTTCCGGGAATTCTCCAAAAAGCATGGGGATTATGTTCTGGAAATCTACGGGAAAGGCCCCCTGGAGCAGCAGGTGCGGGATCAGATCAAACATTTTGCGCTGGAGGACAGGGTGGTGCTGAAGGGCTTCTGCGCCAATGTGCACGAGGCCATCCGGGAAGCGGCATTCTTTGTGATGTCCTCGGACTTTGAGGGAATGCCCAACGCTCTGATGGAGGCCATGGCTCTAGGGATGCCCTGTATCTGCACTGACTGCCCCTGCGGCGGCCCCAGGATGCTGATCCGGGACGGGGAAAACGGCCTGCTGGTGGGTGTTGGACAGACGGACGAATTGGCACGGGCCATGTGCCGTCTGGCGGAGGAGCCGGAGCTGGCGGAAGAGCTGGGCAGGCAGGCCACGCTGCTGCGGGAGCGGGCAGGGGTAAGCGCCATTACCGACCAGTGGCAGGCGGCTGCCAGGCGCGCGGTACTGATCCGGAGCGGGGAAAAGGAAGCAGACTGCACGAGAGATTGTTTTGACAAAAAAGGATGAATCGCATTGGAATCAAATAATCGTGGAATGAGAAATACGGTGTTTTCCGGTCTGTTCTGGAGCTTCGGAGAGCGGATTCTGGCCCAGGGCATTTCCTTCGTTCTGTCACTGGTGCTTGCTCGGCTTCTGATGCCGGAGCAGTACGGTGTTGTGACTATGGTGTTGGTGTTCATCAACATCGCGAACGTATTCGTGTCCAACGGCCTGGGGGAGTCCCTGATCCAGAAAAAAGACGCGGATGATACAGATTTTTCAACCATTTTCTATGTGAGCATGGCCCTGTCCTTGGTGCTGTATCTTATTCTGTTTGCGGTGGCTCCGTGGATCGCGCAGATCTACAGGGCCCCGGAGCTGAAACCGGTGCTTCGGGTGCTGGCGCTGAAGCTGCCCATCGCGGGCATCAATACCATCCAGCACGCCTATGTGCAGAAGCATATGCAGTTCCGGAAATTCTTTTTCTCCACACTGTGGGGGACCCTGATTTCCGGCGTGGTGGGTGTCTGGATGGCTTACCGGGGGTATGGTGTTTGGGCGCTGGTGGCGCAGTATTTGGTCAACAGTACTATCGATACCGTGGTTTTGTTTCTGACGATCCAATGGAAGCCCCGTAGGATCTTCTCCGCAGCCTCGGCCCGTGCCCTTGTGGGATACGGATGGAAGCTTACCGCTGCCAGCCTGATCAACACCCTTTACAGCGAGCTTCGCAGTCTGATCATCGGTGTGAAGTATTCCACGGAGGATCTGGCTTTCTTCAATAAGGGAAATCAGCTTCCCAGTCTTGCCATTGTCAATATCAACACCTCCATCGGAAAGGTGATTTTTCCCGCGATGACCAAGGCAAGCGGGGACAAGGCCCAGGTGAAGGCCTTCGGACGCCGGGCCATGAAGACTACCGCTTACCTGATTTTTCCGATGATGGCTGGGTTGATGGCGGTGGCGGAACCGCTGATCCGGCTGCTGCTAACGGAAAAGTGGCTGCCCTGTGTGCCGTATCTGCGCTTGGCGTGCCTCTACTGGGCCTGTCAGCCCATTCAGACCGCCAACTGGCAGATTATCAAGGCCATGGGCCGAAGTGACCTGTGTGTCAAGCTGGAGATTCTCAAGAAGCTGATCGGCTTTTCAATGATTTTTTTGGCGCTGCCGCTGGGGGTTTACGCGCTGGCTGCCAGCAATACGCTGTTTGCCGCCATTTCCATGCTGATCAATATCGCCCCCAACCGGAAGCTGATCGGCTATTCTTATTTTGAGCAGCTTTTGGATCTGCTGCCCTCGGCGGTGTCCTCGGCGGTTATGGGTGTGGCGGTATGTTGGATCGGGCTGCTTCCTTTGGGAGATTGCTTGCTGGTGGTCATACAAGTGGCTGCAGGTATTGGGATCTATGTCGCGCTCTCTCTTGTGACCCGCAATGAAAGCTTCCGGTATCTGCTGGATACCGTGAAATCGCTGCTTCACAGAAAGCGCTGAACGGATACCGGGGATTATGTAAAAAGGAGATTTTGAGCCTATGTGCGCAAGAGTGTTTCTTTGCTCCCATCAGAGGTTCCCGCGTGGGGACGCCGGAGCCAACTATCTTCAGTATCTGGGGCTGGCCCTGAAGGAGGCGGGATATGAACCGGTGATGGTTTCTGAGAAAGGAAGACGGGACTGGTGCCGGTGTACGCAGGGGCGTTTGTTTTACAGAGGACTGGAACTGGTGATTCCCACCGGGGCATCCTCGAAAATCGGCATTGCTCTGGAGGATAGGTATACCGGATGGATCCCCTACGCCCGGGAGATCGAAGCAATGCATCCCACCCGGGAGGATGTGCTCCTGATTTACACCCATAAGCGATGGTTTGCGGCCGGCCTTCGCCGTTATGCGGGATTCCGGGGGATGAAGGCAGTAATCACCCCGGTGGAATACTTGATGCCCGCCTCCTTCTCCGGGGGGGAGAATGGGGCCGAGTACAAGCGGTACTGCAAACTGGTGGAGCGGGAAATTCCGAAATACGATGTAGTGCTTCCGATTTCCAATTACCTTGCCCAGGTATTCCGGGATAAGGGCAAGGAGTGCCGGGTGATCCCCATTATGGCGGATGTGGACGAATATAATGAAACCTTTCACAAGGACTTTTCCGGGAAGCGGAAGCTGGTTTTTCCCGCAAGGGGAGCTATGAAGGACGATGTGGAGGGAATGCTTCGGAGTCTGGCGGAGCTGGAGGACGATATTCTCGGAAATATCGAATTCCACATTACTCATTTTAACAATGGACGGGAGCGGGTCCACATTGCCATGGAATCCATTGAGGATCCTCGAAAAAAAGCGCTTCTGGAAAATGCGCTGGTGTATCATGAGCGGCTGGAATACGGGGATCTGGTGGAGCTGTACCGGGATATGCATTTTTTGCTTCTGATCCGGGAGAAGAACCAGCAGATGCTGGCGGGTTTTCCCAGCAAGCTGCCGGAAACCATGGCTTTTGGCATCGTTCCCATTGCTACGGAGATGGGCGATTACGCACAGTTTTATCTGCGTGACGGTGTCGACAGCATCCTGATCCGGGAGCAGGGGGTGGAAGCGTGTACCGCTGCCATCGCCCGGGCCCTTCGAATGGATGACGAGGCCCTTCGGCAGATGAGCTATGCTGCCTACACCACCGCCCGAGAGAGATTCGACTACCATAACTGGGTAGATTTTCTGAAACGGGAGCTAGCGTAAGAGGAGATATTGCATGAAATGTATTGAGGTTTTCGCGGGGCAGTATCACCGGGACCCCGTGGCTGTGGCGTTTTGCCCCTATCGGGTGTGTCCTATGGGGGCCCACAGCGATCACCAGTTCGGTAAGGTTACAGGGCTCGCCATTGACAAGGGGGTTTCCATCGCCTACGGCCCCAAGAAAAACGGCGTGGTGGAGCTGTCGTCGCTGCAGTTTCCCAAGCGGGCCCAGTGGCATATCCGACAGGTGGAGGAACGGCCTGTGGGGGATTGGGCGGACTACCTGCGGGGGGCTACCTGGGCGCTGGCGAAGCACCATACGCTGAATGTAGGCATCTGCGGCGTGGTGGAGGGGACCCTGCCCATCGGAGGCCTTTCCTCCTCGGCGGCGGTGATTATCGCGTTCCTAAGCGCTCTTAGCAAGCTCAACGGCATCCGCCTGAGCTCCCGGGAGATGATTCAGATTGCCCTGGAAGCGGAGCGGGACTACGTGGGGGTATCCGTGGGCACCCTGGACCAGAGCTGCGAGGTGCTGTGCAGGGCTGATCAGCTGCTGTATCTGGATACCCTGGACGGAAGCTTTGAGCGGATTCCCCAGAGTCCCAATATGAAGCCCTATGAGATTGCCATTTTCTTCTCCGGCATTGAGCGGAACCTGGCGGGAAGCAAATTCAATATGCGGGTGGACGAGCTGAAGTCCGCCGCTTATGCCCTGATGGCCTACGCCGGTATGGAATACGGGAAATTTGAGGAAGCCAGACTGCGTTATGTTCCCCGGGAGGTTTTTGAACAGTACAAGGACCGGCTGCCCGAAACCTGGCGCAGACGGGCCACCCACTACTACACCGAGTTCCAGCGGGTGGAGGAGGGCGCCGAGGCCTGGCGGCGGGGCGATCTGGAAACCTACGGGCGGCTCTGCTTCGAGAGTGGCTATTCCAGCATCTACAATTACGAAACTGGGTCTCCGGAGCTGAAAACCCTCTATGAGCTCATGCGCCGAACCGATGGTATCTACGGCGGGAGGTTTTCCGGAGCGGGCTTCAAGGGCTGCTGCATGGCGCTGATCGATCCGGCTTACCGGGAAAGCATCGCCGAAACCATCACCCGGGGGTATCTCGCGGCCTTCCCGGAGCTGGAGGGCAAATACTCCGTCCATTTCTGCCACAGCGCGGACGGAATGATTCTGGAGGAAGAATGATATGAAATGCCTGATCCTTGCGGCGGGCTACGCCACCCGGCTGTATCCGCTGACGGAGAATTTCCCCAAGCCTTTGCTGAAGGTGGGGGACAAGACCATCCTGGACTGGCTGGTGGACGATCTCGATTCCGCCGGGGTTATCGATGGGTATGCGGTGATTTCTAACCATAAATATGCGTCCCACTTTGAACGCTGGGCGAAAGGAAAACCCCAGCAGATTTCCGTGGTGGATGACGGCACCGAGTCCAACGAAACTCGCCTGGGGGCAGTGCGGGATATTCAGTTCGCCATTGACCAATTGGGGTTGGATGACGATCTGCTGGTCATCGCCGGGGACAATGTGCTGGATTTCAGTTTGACGAAATTCCTGGATTACGCCCGGGAAAAGGGGAGCTCCTGCGTGATGCGCTACTTTGAGCCCAAGGAGGAGAAGCTGCGCAAAAGCGGGGTAACTCAGGTGGACGGGGATGACCGGGTTCTCAGCCTGGAGGAGAAGCCTGCCGCTCCCAAATCCAACTGGTGTACGCCTCCTTTCTACTTCTTCACCCGGCAGGATGCCCGGCTGGTGGCCCGGGGAATTCAGGAAGGCTGCGGCGTGGATGCTCCCGGCAGCTTTATCGCCTGGCTCTGCGGTCAGAGTGTCGTCCACTCCATGGAAATGCCGGGCAGCCGCTACGATATCGGCAGTCTGCAAAGCTATGAGGATGTTTGCAGAACCTATCCCGGAATTCAGGAAAAATAGGTCTTGGCATATGGAGTGAAGTTTGCTATAATTGGTTCGGGAGCAAATGCTCCGTACTCCCGCGGGGGATCCTAGGAAATGGAGGACAGGATATATGGAAAAACCGGTATTGGTGGTTATGGCTGCGGGTATGGGCAGCCGGTACGGCGGACTGAAGCAGATCGATCCCGTGGGCAGCCACGGCGAGGCGATTCTGGATTATTCCATTTATGATGCCTACGAGGCGGGCTTCCGCACCGCTGTGATCATTATCAAGGAGGCCATCCGGGAGGACTTTATGCAGACCGTGGGCAAGCGGCTGGCGAAAAGTCCCATGGAAATACGCTATGCCTATCAGGAGCTTACGAAGCTCCCGGAGGGTTATTCCGTTCCCGAGGGCCGCACCAAGCCCTGGGGCACCAGTCACGCGGTGCTCTGCGCCAAGGAAGCCATCGGCGACGCTCCGTTTGCGGTGCTGAATGCCGACGACTATTACGGAAAGGCCGCCTTCCGGGAGATTTACCGCTTCCTGTGCGAGAACGGGGAGCCGGAGGACTATGGCTACTGCATGGTGGGCTATGAGCTGGGCAAGACTGTTACCGATCATGGCAGCGTGGCCCGGGGCGTCTGCGTTACGGATTCCAATGGGTATCTGGTGGATGTGGCCGAACGTACAAGGCTTGAAAAGTATCCCGGCGGCATCCATTTTACGGAGGACGAGGGCAAGACCTGGACGGATGTACCGGAGAATGCCACGGTTTCCATGAACTTCTGGGGGTACAAGCGCAGCTTCCTGGAGGAAATCCAGGCCCGGTTCCCGGACTTCCTGGATAAGGTACTCATTTCCAACCCTCTGAAGGGGGAATTCTACCTTCCCAAGCTGGTGTCCCAGCTGCTGGAGGAGAAGAAAGCCACTGTCAAGGTACTCCACACCCCGGATAAGTGGTTCGGCGTGACCTATGCCGCGGACAAGCCCGTGGTGGTGGAAGCCCTGAAAAAGATGACCCAGGAGGGCAAGTATCCCGACGGACTGTGGGGATAAGTCATTACAGATCGGATATTCGAAAAATAAAAGCTGTCATTGCGAACCGGTGGTTCGGGATGACAGCTTTTTTTATTTCGGGGAATGGGCATTTGGCTTCGTTCAGCACTGTGATAAATTGTTGTTTACACTACACGTTCAAAGTTTTCTGTCATTGCGAACCAGTCCGCAGACTGGTGTGGCAATCCCCTGGTAAAAAGGGGAAACGTAACGAAAACCGCCCTAAATTCTTCGGGGATTGCCACGCCAGTGTGCGCACTGGCTCGCAATGACAGCGCTTTTTGGTGTGCTAAACAACAATTTATCTGTTTCCTTAGGAGAGCGGCTTAATCACCAAGCTGGGACAAAATGTCCTCCAGGAAGGGGGAGTCCAGGAAATAGGGCGTCAGGCAGATGGGATCGGCATCGGTGGTCAGGAAGGTATTTCCGTAGAGCAGTCCGTCGGTTTCACTGACAATGCTGGGGTGCAGGGTAATGATCATATTGGGGACAATCTCCATGGTGTTGGAGGCGCCGATGTCCACCGCGTCGCCAAGGTCGGGGCCCATGCCATGACCGGACCAGACGCCGGTATTCAGACCGTTCTCCTGAACCACCTGCTCAATAATGTTGGACACATCGCAGATTTTATATCCGGGGCGAAGGACCGTCAGACCAGCGGCCTCCGCTTTTTTCCGACCTCCAGGATATGCTGGGCCTCAGTCTGGGCGCCGCGGCTCATGAAAACAGGACGAACCATCTGCGTCCAGTAGCCTCCGGGGCCCGCAATCTCGGCGGAGTAGACAAACACACCGTCGGCCTGGACGGGGACCGGTTTGGCGCGGGTGATGAAGGCGTGGGGCTTTTGGGAGCGGGTCAAAACGAGGGAATCCTCCGCGCCGTGGGCACGCAGATATCCCTCTGCTGCGCCGATCAGCTCCTGCTCGGTTACCCCAGGCTTCAGCATCCGGACAATGTGGGCAAAGGAATCCCCGGTCAGCCGGGAGGCTTCTTCCGTAAGCTTGATTTCATAAGGGGATTTCCGGGCACGGGCCAGCGTCAGCGCCTGGGTTACATCCACAAAGCAGATCCCGGTGCCGCACAGCTGGGTGTAGATGGAATAGGGAAGCTCATCGGGAAGATGCCAACCCACACGGGTGTGACCCCGGAGTTTTTGGAGCACAAGCTCCATCATGTTTCCGTACAGAACATGGTCCTCCGGAAGCTAGGTGATCCGTTTGGCGTGAAAAGCCTGACCGGAGGTGGGCAGGATCAGGTAGGGTTCCTCTCCGCTGCCACAGAAAATGAAGGCTCTGCGGGTACTGAGCATGTAGTTGCTGAAAAATTCCACGCAAAGCTGGTTGGTTTGCTGGGCAGTGGAGGAAAAAAGGACTGCATCCAGCCCATTTTGATCCATAAGCTCCTGCACCAGCGCGACCCTCCGGCGGTACTCGGATTGGATTTCCTTTGAAAGGAATGGAAGGAAATGGGAAAACCGACGGAAACGGACAGAATCTGGAACCGGAGTTACTGTGTCCTGTTTACCCTGAATGCGGTGAACAGTTTGAGCTTCTATTTCATGTTTGCGTCTGTGCTGCTCTATGCGAAGCAGTCGCTGGGGTGGGATGCGGCACGAATTGGACTGTTCGGCGGCGTGTATGCAATCGCGGCCCTGGTGTGCAGGCCCGTTGGCGGATTCCTGTCCGATCGGTACGGTGCCCGGCTGCCCATGCTGGTTGGAAGCATCCTGATGACGCTGAGCGCCCTGTTTTACGGATTGTCCCAGAGCTTTTTTGCCTGGATTCTCACCAGAATGCTCCACGGCGTGGCTTTCTCCCTGAGCAACACCTCCATGACCTCGGCGGTGGCCTCCGCACTTCCCAAGCGGCGGATGGGAGAGGGCATCGGATATTACGGCCTGGCAATTATCCATGCCCAATCGGTGGCGCCGGGCCTGGGCCTGACAATGGCTTCCCGGCTGGGATTTGACATGGTCTTCTATACCTCCGCAATCCTGGCGGGAATCTGCGCGGCGGGGGTTGCGTTCCTGGTTCCTGATACGCCCCATCCCCCGGTCAACCCCGGCAGAAAGAAGGGAGTCGGGGATCTGGTGGCGGTGGAATGTTTGGGCCTTGCCGCGGTGGGCGCCACGGTATCGGCTACCAACGGCATTTTTTCAACCTATCTTGTGCTTTCCGCAGGAGAGTGGGGGATTCCTGAGACGGCGCTTTCCCCCTTTTACTGGGTGAACGGAATTACCCTGGTGCTGACCCGGTTCCTGATCGGGAAAATCAGCAAGAGGCTGAGTTCCCTGCAGATTCTGACCGCGTCCTTACTGCTGTGCATGGCCAGCGCCGTGGTGATGCTGCGGTGCAGAACCTTAGGCGTGCTGTGCATTGTGGCGGCGCTGAAGGGCCTGGGCTCTGGAATCGGAATTCCCACGCAGCAGGCAGCATGCTTCCAGTGGGTTTCTCCGGAGCGCAACGGCGTTGCTTCCAGTACCTACTACATCGGCGCGGATGTGGGCAACGGCTTGGGACCCATGATCGCGGGTCAGGCGGTTTCCATGAGCTCCATAGGATATGACCAGGCATATCTTGTAAATCTGGGCATTCTCGCGGCGGGAATGCTGGGACTGTGGCGGCTTTCACGGAAGAAAATCAGAATGGAGTGATCGAATGAGCATTTCGTACAGAGAAAACCTTTTGCGGGTTTTCGCCCATGAAACACCGAAATGCCTGCCTCTGATGTCGGATTTTGACGCGGTATCTCCCGGCGGAATCGACTTTGTCTGTGAGGCTCCCCGGCTGCCCGGGATTCACAAGGACTGGTTCGGCCAGAGCTGGACCTTCGAACCGAAAATCGGGGCATGCAATCCCACCCCCCGGGTGCTATCTGCTGGACGACATTACCAAGTGGGAGGACGTGATCCGGTTTCCCAGCTTTGACAAGATGGATTGGGAGGGCCATGCGGCCCAGGATACCGCCGGGTGGGACCGGGACCGGAAAATGAGCCGGGTGACCATCGGCTACGGCATGTGGGAGCGGCTGTTCTGCATCATGCCCTTTGATGAAGCCCTCTGCGCGCTGCAGGAGGAACCGGAATGCTGCTACGCGTTTTTTGGCGCTGTGGCAGACCACAAAATCCGGCTCCATGAGTACATCATCCGCTATTACAAACCGGATCTTTTGGTCATGCACGACGACTACGGTTCCGGAAGCGGTATGTTCATGTCCCCGGATACCTGGCGGAAGCTGCTGAAGCCCCATCTGAAGCGGGTGATCGACCATTTGAAATCCCACGGGGTTATGTACGAGCATCATTGCTGCGGGTACTTTGCCCCTATCGTGGAGGAAATCGCCGATCTGGGCGCGGTTGCCATCAATCCCGTACACAAGTCCAACAATCCGGCACAGCTGAAGAAGCAATTGGGGAGCAAGCTCACTTTTGTGGGCGGGTTTGATACCCAGTACATGGATTATGACAGTACCACCGAGCAGCAGCTCCGGGAATCCGTGCGCCAGAGCGTGGACCAGCTGGCACCTGGGGGCTCCTGGGTTCCCAGGTACATGCTTACCCATAAGGAAAGACAGGCGTGGGTGATGGACGAGCTTCTGAAATCCGCTGCGGCGTACTACGGCCAGCGCCCGGACCAGCCGCCCGTGTAAGAAGAAACGAAGCTGCGAAACTTGAAGATCAGACAATCGGGTTTTGCGAACCGATTGGTAAATTGTTGTTTACAGTATACGTTCCAAGTTTTCTGTCATTGCGAACCAGCGCGCACGCTGGTGTGGCAAT
>JBJEYY010000027.1:0-3428 GCA_051887095.1 Faecousia sp.
TGGTAGGACTGGATGGTGGAGATGCCCATTTTGGAGGCGATCTTCACGATGCCTGCCAGAACCGCCTTGTTGTAGTCGCTGACGGCGGCATAGTAATCCTTTTCAAGGAGCCCTCCCGCAATCAGATTGCCGATGCTCTCCTGGGCAAGGTACGGGTTGATGGCGCAGGCGCCGTAGCCCAGCAGCGTGGCGAAATCGTGAACCAGCCTGGGCTCGCCGCTTTCCAGAATCAGGGCCATAGCCGTCCGCTTGCGGGTGCGCACCAGATACTTGGACACCGCGCCTACCGCCAGCAGGCTGGGAATGGCCACGTGGTATTCGTCAATTACCCGGTCGGACAGAATCAGAATGTTGGCCCCATCCCGGTAGGCTCTGTCCACATCTACGAACAATCGCTCGATGGCCTTCTCCAGAGGGTTATTCTTGTAGTAGCAGATGGAAATGGTTTCCACCTTCAGCCCCGGTACCTGCATGGATTTGATCCGCAGCAGATCCGTTTCCGTCAGGATGGGGTTGTCGATTTTCAGCACCTTGCAGTTGTCCGCAGCCTCCTCCAGCAAATTTCCCTGGGCCCCCACATAGACCGAGGTGGAGGTGACCACCTTTTCCCGCAGAGCGTCAATGGGCGGATTGGTCACCTGGGCAAACATCTGCTTGAAGTATTCAAACAGCGGCGGATGGGTGTGGCTCAGCACCGCCAAGGGGGTATCACTGCCCATGGCCCCGGCAGGCTCGCCGCCGTTTCTGGCCATTTGCAGCATGATCTGGCTCACATCCTCATAGCGGTAGCCAAAGGCCTTCTGCAGCCGGATCAGCTCCTCCCGGCTGTGGGCGGGAACACGCTGGTTGGGCACCTTCAGATCGGACAGGTTCACCAGATTCCGGTCCAGCCACTCTCCATAGGGCTGCCGGCCTGCGTAGTCCGCCTTCAGCCGTTCGTCATCCACCAGCTCCCCCTTCACGGTGTCCACCAGCAGCATTTTGCCCGGGCGAAGCCGGTCCTTGCGGACGATGTCCTCTGCGGGAATATCCAAAACGCCCACCTCACTGGACAGAATCAGGCGGCCGTCTCTCGTGATGTAGTAACGGCTGGGACGCAGGCCGTTCCGATCCAGAACCGCGCCCATGACATCACCGTCACTGAACAAGATGGAGGCGGGGCCGTCCCAGGGCTCCAGCATGGTGGCGTAATACTGGTAAAAATCCCGTTTCTTGGGGTCCATCCCCTTGCTGTTGCTCCAGGGCTCCGGAATGGTCACCATCACCGCCAGGGGCAGCTCCATACCGTTCATCAGCAGAAATTCCAGGGTGTTGTCCAGCATGGCAGAGTCGGAGCCGCCCTGATTCACAATGGGCAGCACCTTGGTCATGTCGTCCTTTAGATAGCTGCTGCTGATGGTTTCCTCCCGGGCCAGCATGGTGTCCACATTGCCCCGGATGGTGTTGATCTCTCCGTTGTGCAGAATATACCGGTTGGGGTGGGCCCGGTTCCAGCTGGGTGCGGTGTTGGTGGAGAAGCGGCTGTGGACCATGCCGATGGCGGATTCGTAATCCTCGTCCTGGAGGTCCGGGTAGAAGGGCCGCAGCTCCTTCACAAGAAACATGCCCTTATACACAATGGTCCTGCTGGACAGGCTGCACACATAGCTTCCCTGGCTGGACTGTTCAAAGACCCGACGGGCCACATACAGCCGCCGGTCAAAATCAATCCCCGTGGGAACCCGGGAGGGCTTCCCTACAAAGGCCTGCCAGATGCTGGGCATACAGTCCCGGGCTTTATGTCCCAGAACCTCCGGACAGACCGGGACCTCACGCCAGAGCAGGAAGGGCAGCCCCTCCTTCTTGCAGATAATCTCAAACAGCTTCTTCGCCTGGTTGCGGGGAAGCTCCTCCCGGGGCAGGAAGAACATACCCACACCGTATTCCCGCTGGCCGCCCAGGGTAATTCCGGCTTCCGCCGCGGCCTTCACGAAAAATTTGTGTCCGATCTGCAGCAGAATGCCGACGCCGTCACCGGTCTTACCCTCGGCGTCCTTCCCCGCCCGGTGCTCCAGATGCTCCACGATCTGCAAAGCGTCATCCAGCGTCTTGTGGCTTTTCCGTCCTTTAATATCCACAACCGCGCCGATGCCGCAGTTATCATGCTCAAATCTGGGATCATACAGGCCCTGGGGGGCTGTACCCTCTGTAAAATTCTTCATATCTGCCGCTCCTTCCCAATGCTTCGGAATAAAAAACGGCGTTCCCAATTCCGGACATACCTGTCCGAATGGGAACACCGTTGCTCTCCGGGATACTATAGCATATTTCGGGGGGTTTTACAATAGGCAACCTGGATAAACTGTTTTCGCGGAAATAGGCGTCCATCAGCAAAGTGACAAATTGTTGTTTGAAAGGGTGCGTTACAAATTACCTGTCATTGCGAACCAGTGCGCACACTGGTGTGGCAATGACAGCGTATAATTTACAAACAACAATTTGTCTTTTCGCCTTTCGGGATGATCGGGTTATCACGGTTGCAACCGATCACGTATATTCAATGGTTCCGTCGGAGTGCCTGCGGAAATGCTTCATGAAATCCCAGGCCGCCACGGTTTCCTCCGTGATGGTGCCGTGGGGCATGTTTTTCATCACCGTGACGCAGACCCTTGGCTCCCCCGAAGTGTTGTGATACACCCAGGTATCAAACCGGTCCGCCTGACGGAAACCGTAATGCTCCCGATACCAAGCTTCCCCTCTGTGCTCGTCGGGCTGCCAATACATGGGCGACGGATTCGCCGCCTTCCGGGGCTTGGTACCCGCCAGCGCCAGAAAAGTCTCCACCGTTTCGGAAATGGAGGAATCGGGGCTTTCCGGATGCTCCGCGATCCAGCCATCGTTATCCCCGGTCACCCCGAACATGGGCATCTCCAGGCCGTGGGCACGCAGCCGCTCCAAATCCGGCATCACGCCGGGTTCCAGGGGGAACATGGGCGCGCCTGCCGCCCGGCTCATGGGCCACATGGCGGCAAACAGCTCCGGATGGGCAGCCGCCGCGCCGTAGCACTGCATATTTCCGTTGCTGAACCCGGAGATATAGATCCGCTGCGGATCCACATCAAACCGGTGAAGCACATCCTCCACCAGATAGACGAAGCTTTCGTTGTCCGTCTCCCCATACCAGCGGTTCTTGTGATTATCCTGGGGGGACACAATCAGAATGCCCTCCCGGTCGGCAAGCTCCGGCCAGCCGTTTTTGCTGAGGAACATCCAGGCGGGTTCTCCGTGGCCGTGAATGGTAATCACCACCGGCGCCTTGGGTCCGATACACTTGGGCAGGTAAACATAGTATTCCCGGTCCCGGTTTTCACAGGGAACCCGGAAGGGATACCTTTCATAGGGGGACTGCCCCGCCTCTATCTGATCCTTCCAGTAAAATGTGCTTAAGG
>JBJEYY010000028.1:0-17874 GCA_051887095.1 Faecousia sp.
ATCGAGGATGACTTCTCATCTTTTTTTGGTTCACATCATTTTAGCACATACATTTTTCAAAAACCATTGGAAAATCGGGAAAAGACTTGTCATATTCGGGCGGGTCTGGTAAACTATAAAAAACGCGCCAGGGGATGCGCGAGGACAGGAAGAGGGGAAACGTCGTATGGTTCGCTTTTTTGTTTCGCCGGAGCAGATGGCTTGTGATAGGATTGTGCTGACCGGGGACAATGCCCAGCACGCGAAGGTGCTGCGGCTGAAGGAGGGGGAACAGGCCCTTGTATGTGACGGGCGGGGGAGGGAATGCCTCTGCCGGGTGCTTTCCGGCGGGATGGAGCTGGCAGTGGAAGACCGGCAGGAATCCCGGACGGAGGCGGCTGTACGAGTCAGTGTCTATATGGCCTTCCCCAAAGCGGATAAGCTGGAGCACGTGATCCAGAAGGCGACAGAGCTGGGAGCCTATGAGATCGTTGCCTTTCCATCGGGACGGTGTGTGTCCAGACCAGACGAAAAGAGCCTGCGAAAAAAACTGGAGCGGTGGCATTGCCCTCTCCGCGGCGGAGCAGTCCGGAAGAGGACGGATCCAGGAGGTGGTGGTGCTGGATAGCTTCCGGGGAGCGCTGGAACGGGCGGCAAAGGCGGACAGAGCCATTCTGCTCTATGAGAACGAACGGGCTACCACGCTGAAGATGGCCCTGGGGGAGGCTCCCTTTACCTCGGTAAGTCTGATGTCCGGCCCAGAGGGAGGCCTGGAGGAAAAAGAGGTGCAGCAGGCTATGGAGTCAGGGCTGCGGGTATGCACGTTAGGCAGAAGAATTCTCCGGTGCGAAACTGCGCCGCTTTGCGCGCTCTCTGCTGTGATGTATGCGGCGGGGGAGTTTTGAGAAGGGCTTGATGAAAAATCTAATAAAGCGCTCATTGGCAGGACTCAGCAAGTTGGTAAATTGTTGTTTACACTACACGTTCCAAATTATCTGTCATTGCGAACCAGTCCGCTTAAGTGGTGTGGCAATCCCCCGGTTAGATGAGAAATGTGCCGAAAAGCACCCGAAAACGGGGATTGTTACGGTTCTTGGTGGTAATCGTTACCTGGTTTCATTCAACCGGGGGATTGCCACGCCAGTGTGAGCACTGGCTCGCAATGACAGCGTTTATTTCGCCAAACACCAATTTGCTGCAATGATGAGGGAAGTATATCGTTACTTCAAAAACAAGAAACCGCAGACCGGGATGGTCTGCGGTTTTGGGGTTAGGGATGGCTGCCGTTGAAACGGTTGGCGGCTTCGCTGACGCCGTGGTCGATGATGGCCAAGGCGGCCTGGGCGGCATTGGGGAGGGAGACAGACAGAGCCTTCTCCTCCAGGGCGGAGAAGGAGGACAGCACCCAATCCGCCAGGTCATAATCCGGGTGGGGCTTGGCGCCTACGCCGATTTTGACCCGGGGGAAGCTCTGACTGCCCAGTTCCTGAATGATGGATTTGATGCCGTTGTGGCCTCCGGCGGAGCCGTCGGCGCGGACCCGGAGTCTGCCGGGTTCCAGAGAGATGTCATCGAAGAGGACAATGATCCGCTGGGGCGGGATGCTGAAATAGGCGCTGAGCTGGAGCACCGAACGGCCGGACAGGTTCATATAGGTCAGGGGCTTGAGAAGGTACAGCTTCTTACCGCCGTAGGTGGTCTGACCGTAGAGCCCCTGGAATTTCCCCCGGTCCACGCTGCAGCCTAAGTCCTTTGCCAGAATGTCCAGTGCCCGGAAGCCGCAGTTATGGCGGGAACGCTCGTATTCCTTCCCGGGGTTGCCCAGACCCACGATGAGCCAGGCTTCGCTGCTGCTGTTCACGGCTTAAAACAGGTCGGCAATGGAGGTGCCGCCGTGGATATGCTCGATGGCCCGGGCGAAAACGGGGGCCACGTCCAGGAACTTAATCTTGTTGCTGGGGGTGTTGGCCAGCTGGGGAATGGTGTTCAGGAACACGATTTCCTCAATGGGGCTCTCCTCAATGCGCTCATAGGCGGGGCTGGAGAGGACACCGTGGGTGGCGCAGGCGTAGACGGCCTTGGCACCGCCGATTTCCACCAGGGCCTTGGCGGCATTGCACAGGGAGCCGGCGGTATCCACCATATCATCGAAAAGAATGCAGGTCTTGTCCCGGACATCGCCGATGACGTTCATAACCTCGCAGACATTGGCCTTCTGACGGCGCTTGTCCACGATGGCCAGGCCCATGTGTACCTTTGTGGCGAAGGCACGGGCACGGCCCACGGAGCCTACGTCGGGGGAAACTACCACGAAATCATCGCGGTTGAACTGATCCTCCGGGAATTTCTTCATGAAATAATCAACAAAAGTGGGGTTGCCCAGCAGATGATCCAGAGGGATGTCGAAGAAGCCCTGAATCTGGGCGGCGTGGAGGTCCATGGTCAGCACCCGGTTGGCACCGGCGGCGGTAATCATGTTGGCCACCAGCTTGGCGGAGATGGGATCCCGGCTCTTGGCCTTGCGATCCTGGCGGGCATAACCAAAGTAGGGAATGACGGCGGTGATTCTGCCGGCGGAAGCACGGCGGCAGGCATCCACCATGACCAGCAGTTCCATAAGGTTGTCGTTAACAGGCTTGCAGGTGGACTGAATCAGGAAAACATCCGCTCCGCGGACGGTTTCCTCCAGAGAAACGGACACTTCACCATCGGAGAACGTTTTCACAGTCGCCTTGGACATGGGGATACCCAGTTCCTTGCAGATGGTATTCGCAAACTCGGGGTTGGAATTGCCGCTGATTATCTGGATGTTATCACCATACGCAATCATTGGAAACAATACCTCGCTTTAATGTTCTTTTTTGTGCCCACAGACCGGGCCGGGACAATCGCACCCATATTATAGATGGAACCGAGGATAATTGCAACAAAAACTCGGGAAAAAAAGCGACAAAAATTAGGCCGGAATTCCATTCTCTTCCAGCAAAGCGCCTATATTCTGCGTTTTTCTTCGGAATATGTCAGGCTCCGGCTGTTTTCTCCGGAACGAAGCACTTCCGGGAAGTAAAACGAAATTTTGTTTGCAAAATGTCTTGTGACTTTCAAAGAAATGTGATATAATAGACTGTAAAGAGTTTTGCGTTTGTCCGGTCAATTTGCGGGAAACAAAAGCCGGACGGCGAAAAGAATATAGGACAGGAGTCAGTCATGAACGATATAATTGTGATTCAGGGAGCCAGGGAAAACAACCTGAAAAATGTGAATCTGACCATTCCGAGAGATAAGCTGGTGGTATTCACCGGATTGTCCGGTTCGGGGAAATCCAGCCTTGCTTTCGACACCATCTATGCCGAGGGACAGCGGCGCTATGTGGAGAGCCTCAGTTCCTATGCCAGGCAGTTTTTGGGACAGATGGACAAGCCGGATGTGGATTCCATTGACGGACTGTCCCCGGCGATCTCCATCGACCAGAAAACCACCTCCCGGAATCCCCGCTCCACCGTGGGTACGGTGACGGAGATTTACGATTATCTGCGCTTACTTTGGGCCCGGGTGGGCATTCCCCACTGCCCCAAATGCGGCAAGGAAATCCGCCGCCAGACCATCGACCAGATTGTGGATCGGGTGGAGGCCCTGGGGGAGGGAACCCGGTTTATCGTCCTTTCTCCGGTGGTCCGGGGGAAGAAGGGTGAGCATAAGAAGGTATTTGAGGATGCCAGAAAGCAGGGCTTTGCCCGGGTTCGGGTGGACGGGATCCTATACGACCTGACGGAGGAAATCAAACCAGAGAAGAACAAGAAGCATTCCATTGATCTGGTGGTGGACCGGCTGGTGCTGAAGGAAGGTCTTCGGCGGCGGCTTACAGACTCCATCGAAACCGCCTGTGTCCATTCCGGCGGACTCGTGACCGTGGAGCTGCCTTCCACCGGGGAGGAACTGAGTTTTTCCCAGAACTACGCCTGCGAGGACTGCGGCATCAGCCTGACGGAGCTGGAGCCCAGGATGTTCTCCTTCAACAATCCCTCCGGTGCCTGCCCCTGCTGCACGGGGCTGGGATTCCAGCTGGTGGCGGACCCGGATCTGGTGATTCCGGATAAGAATAAGTCCATCTTTGAGGGAGCTATCCAGGCCAGCGGCTGGCAGAATGCCCGGACGGATTCCATTTTCCGAATGTATTTTGAGGCCCTGGCCCAGAAATATCATTTTTCCCTTACCGCTCCAGTGAAGGACTTGTCCCCCGAGGCCATGGATGTGATCCTCTACGGAACCAAGGGCGAAAAGCTGAAAATGACCTACAACCGGGGCACCGGTATGGGCGTTCTGGAGCAGCCCTTTGAGGGAATCCTGAACAATATTTCCCGGCGCTACCGGGAAACCCAGTCCGATGCCGCCCGCAAGGAACTGGAGGAGTGCATGGCCTCCGCGCCCTGTCCCCAGTGCCATGGGGAACGGCTGTCCGAGATTGCCCGGGCGGTCACCGTTGGGGGCATCGGAATCATGGACTTCTGCCGGATGAGCGTAGCCCAGGAGCTGGAGTTTATGGAGAATCTCCAACTGGAGGGTAATATGGCCCTGGTGGCGGAGCAGATCGTGAAGGAAATCCGCTCCCGGCTCAAGTTCCTGACGGATGTGGGACTGGGATATCTGACCCTGGCCCGGGCCTCGGGCACCCTCTCGGGCGGGGAGAGCCAACGAATTCGGCTGGCCACCCAGATCGGCTCCTCCCTGATGGGGGTGCTGTATATTCTGGACGAGCCCTCCATCGGACTGCATCAGCGGGACAATGACAAGCTTCTGGGCACTCTGAAGCAGCTGCGGGATCTGGGCAACACCCTGATTGTGGTGGAGCATGACGAGGATACTATGCGGGCGGCGGACTTTATTGTGGACGTGGGCCCCGGCGCGGGCAGCCACGGCGGAGAGATTGTGGCCGCGGGAACCCTGGAGGACATCCTCCGCTGTCCCAGGTCTGTAACCGGTCAATACCTGTCCGGCGTGAAGAAGATTCCCGTGCCCTCCCAGCGCCGGAAGGGAAGCGGCAAAACCCTGGCGATTCGGGGCGCTACGGAAAACAACCTGAAAAACATTGATGTGGAAATTCCTCTGGGAACCCTGACCTGTGTCACCGGCGTATCCGGCTCCGGAAAATCCAGTCTGGTGGGGGAGGTGCTGAACAAGACGTTGCTGTCCCAGCTGAACCATGCCAGGACACGTCCCGGCACCTGCCGGTGTGTGGAGGGAATCGAGTATCTGGACAAGGTGATCGACATTGACCAGAGCCCCATCGGCAGAACGCCTCGTTCCAACCCGGCCACCTACACGGGACTGTTCAACGACATCCGGGAACTGTTCGCCTCCACCGCCGACGCGAAGATGCGGGGCTACGGGCCGGGACGGTTCTCCTTTAACGTGAAGGGAGGCCGGTGTGAGGCCTGCTGCGGCGACGGCCTTGTGAAAATCGAGATGCACTTCCTGGCGGATGTGTATGTCCCCTGTGAAGTATGCCACGGGGCCAGATACAACCGGGAGACCCTGGAGGTGCGGTATAAGGGCAAGAATATAGCTGAGGTTCTGGACATGCGGGCGGAGGAGGCGGTGGAGTTCTTTGAGAATCTGCCCAAAATCCGCCGGAAGGCCCAGACCCTGGTGGAGGTGGGCCTGGGCTATGTGAAGCTGGGCCAGTCCAGCACTACGCTGTCCGGAGGTGAGGCCCAGCGGGTGAAGTTGGCAACAGAGCTGGCGAGGACCTCCACGGGAAAAACCATCTATATCCTGGACGAGCCTACCACGGGCCTTCACTCCGCGGATGTGCACAAGCTCATTGAGGTACTGCAGACCCTGGTGGACGGGGGAAATACCGTGTTGGTGATTGAGCACAACCTGGATGTGATTAAGACTGCCGACCATATCATCGACCTGGGCCCCGAGGGGGGCGACGGCGGCGGTCAGGTGGTGGCTCAGGGAACGCCGGAGGAGGTTGCTCAGGTGGCGGAAAGCTTCACCGGGCAGTATCTTAAAAAGTATCTGTAAAAAAAGCCTCCCCGCAGGCGGGGAGGCACGGGCTGTCTAAAAACCTGTCATTGCGAACCAGTCCTCAGACTGGTGTGGCAATCTCCTAACTTTTTAGAACGCTTATTAAATGGTTTTCCCTTTAACTGGGGGATTCCCACGCCACTTAAGCGCACTGGCTCGGAATGACACATACTTTTTTAACACGCTGAGCCTCCCCGCAGGCGGGGAGGCAGAAATCAGATTTGCGGATCGTATAGCTCCGGGGACAGACAGTCAGAAAGCTCCACCAGGGTATGGTCCCGCTCTCCGCTGTAATCTGTGCGAAGTATGGGGGAGCGCAGAATCGGCTCGGAATTCTGGTGGATGGCCAGGGTCATGGTGATCCGGGTCAAGCCCTCCCCGGGACTGTCAATGAGTACCGTGCCGCCGTGGCTGCTCGCCGCGGAACGGATCAGCACCATTCCAAGGCCGATTCCAAAGCGGGAATCCTCCAGCGTGGGCTGCCGCAGGTATCGGGTGAACAGCGTCGGAAGCAGTTCCCGGGAAATACCGTCGCCGCTGTCGGTGACGCTGATGCGCAGCATTCTGCCCTGGCGGGTCAATTCTGCCCGGATGGTTTCTCCCTTTTGGGTGAACTTTCCGGCGTTGGAGAGCATGTTCAGGATTGCCCGTTCCAGCTGCTGGACATCGGCCAGACAGTAGATGGCACCCTGAGGGACTTCATAGACCAGTTCTTTTCCGGATTGGCAGAGGGCTTCCCGGGCATTCGCGAAAATCTCTTCTACGGCTGCGCAGATGTTTGCGGTTTCCTGGTGGGAACCAGCTCCAAAGCTTCCGGCATCGGCCATATTGCCCAGAATCCGGAGCATCCGGTACAGGCTTCGATTCAATCTGGCGGCTTCACCGTCCTGGACCGTGGGAAAGAGTTGCTCCGCCGACAGCATTACATCGGCCAGAGGCTCACGCAGCTCCCGGGCCGCAAGGGCAAGGGAGGTCAGCTCCTCCCGGGAGTTGGACGGTTCCAGCACAAAGATGTCCAGATCCTCCATCCGGCTTACGGAGGCTGCCCAGGGTGTGCCGGAGAGCGTTAGGGTGAGGTAGAGACAGCCTCCGGAGAACGACGCGTACTCCGCTTCTCCGGTGAGCAGAAGATCCCGGATGGGGGTTCCGGGGGCAATAAGCAGGCCCTGGGCGGCCGGGTTTCCCCGCAGAACAGTCTGATCCTTAACACAAAAGGCGGGGACAACCATCATATCCAGCATCCCCAAGATATCTCTTTGTTGTTCCATGGTATCCTCCTGACGCTACTATCATGCGCAGAATGGGGGAAATCTTTCCCGGAGAGTTTCGACCGAATTCGACGCTTCTATTCTAGCGGATTATCATGGAAATAGCAAGAGGCTGCCCAGAGAAAACCCCATTGGAATGGGGAAGAGGTGAGAAAAATGTCAATTCATGATGGACATCGCTTCCGGCTGAAGGAGCGCTTCCAGAAGGAAGGCCTGGACGGCTTTACCGAGGTTCAGGTGCTGGAGCTGGCTCTGTTTTACTGTATTCCACGAAAGGACACAAATCCAATCGCCCATGCGCTTTTGGAGCATTTCGGAGGCCTTTCCCAGGTGCTGGAGGCTCCGGTGGAGGAGCTGAAGCGAATCCCGGGAATGGGAGAATCATCCGCCTCCTTCCTGCACCTGATTACGGAGCTGGGGCGGTATTACATGGTGCATCGCAGCACCCAGACTTCGATACTGCCCACCCTGGAGCAATGCGCGGAATACCTGGTGCCCCATTTCTTCGGAAGGAGGCTGGAAACGGTGTTCCTGCTGTGCCTGGACGCCAAGTGCAAGGTGCTCTGCTGCAAAGAGGTGGGGGAAGGGAGCGTAAACTCCGCGGGAATCTCTGTGCGCAAAATCGTGGAAACCGCTCTGGGGGCCAATGCTTCCAGTGTGGTCCTGGCCCATAATCACCCCAGCGGGGTGGCCCTTCCCTCGGCGGAGGATATCCAGACCACCCGGAGGATTGCCATGGCGCTGTCGGCGGTGGAAATCACCCTGGCAGACCATATTGTGGTGGCGGATGATGACTACGTTTCCATGGCCCAGTCCGGTGTTCGATTTGATGACTGCCTGCTGATCTGAAGGAGGAACACATGGATCATTTTCATCTGGTTTCGGAATACAAGCCCTCGGGAGATCAGCCCGAGGCGATCGAAGCGCTGGTCAACGGCGTGAATTGGGGCCTGCGGGAGCAGACCCTGCTGGGCGTTACCGGCTCCGGCAAAACCTTCACCATGGCCTCGGTGATCGAAAAGCTGAACCGCCCCACTTTGGTGCTGGCCCACAACAAGACCCTGGCGGCGCAGCTGTGCTCGGAGTTCCGGGAGTTTTTCCCGGACAATGCGGTGGAATACTTCATCTCCTACTACGACTATTACCAGCCGGAGGCCTACATTGCCCATACCGATACCTATATCGAGAAGGATGCCTCGGTGAACGAGGAGATTGACCGGCTTCGCCATTCGGCCACCTCCGCCCTGTTCGAGCGGCGGGATGTGATTGTGGTGGCCTCGGTCAGCTGCCTGTACGGTCTGGGCGACCCCATCGATTATAAGAGTATGGTGATTTCCCTGCGGGTGGGGCAGGAGCGGCCTCTGGACGAGATCCTTCGCAAGCTGGCGGAGATTCGCTATGAGCGCAACGATCTGGACTTTTCCCGGAACAAGTTCCGGCTTCGGGGGGATACCCTGGAGATTTACCCCGCCTACTGGTCCGGCAGGGCCATCCGGGTGGAGTTTTTCGGGGATGAAATCGACCGGATCAGCGAGATTAACGCGGTGTCAGGCGTGGCGGAGCGGTATATCGACCATGTTGCCATTTATCCCGCCAGCCACTATGTGGCCTCCCGGGAAAAGCTCCAGCGGGCTATGCTGGAAATTCAGCGGGAGTGCGACGAACAGGTGGCCTGGTTCCGCTCCCAGGACAAGCTGATCGAGGCCCAGCGTATTGCCCAGCGAACGGCTTACGATCTGGAAATGATGACGGAAATCGGGTTCTGCAACGGAATTGAGAACTACTCCCGGGTGATCCAGGGCCGGGCCCCCGGAACTCCGCCCACCACGCTGCTGGACTATTTCCCGGAGGATTTTCTGATGTTCATTGACGAGAGCCATGTGACGCTCCCCCAGTGCCGGGCCATGTTTGCCGGGGACCGGAGCAGAAAGGATTCCCTGGTGAACTACGGCTTCCGGCTGCCGTCGGCCTATGACAACCGTCCCCTGAATTTCCAGGAATTCGATCAGAAGATTAACCAGGTAATCTATGTTTCCGCCACACCGGCGGAGTATGAGCGTACCCGCTCCGGACAGATTGTGGAGCAGGTGATCCGGCCCACGGGACTGCTGGATCCTCAGGTGGAGGTGCGGCCCATTGACGGTCAGATTGACGACCTGATTGGGGAAATCAATGCCCGGACGGCCCGGGAGGAGCGGGTCCTGGTGACCACCCTGACGAAAAAAATGGCAGAGGATCTGACGGTGTATCTGCAAAAGGCCGGGATCCGGGTGCGGTACATGCACTCGGACATCGGGGCTATGGAGCGGATGGAAATTATCCGGGATCTGCGGATGGCAAAATTCGATGTGCTGGTGGGCATCAACCTGCTGCGGGAGGGGTTGGATCTTCCGGAGGTGAGTCTGGTAGCCATTCTGGACGCGGACAAGGAAGGGTTCCTCCGCAGTGAAACCAGCCTGATTCAGACCATCGGCCGTGCTGCGAGAAACGCGGAGGGCAAGGTCATTATGTACGCGGACACGGTGACACCCTCCATGCGCCTTGCCATGGACGAAACCGCCCGCCGACGGGAAATCCAGGATGCTTACAACAAAGCCCACGGCATTGTGCCCAAGACGGTGATCAAGTCCGTCCGGGATCTGATCGAGATTTCCTCGCCTACCTCCGAACGGAAGGGCAGAACCGGCGTCAAGATGACAAAGGCCGAGAAGGAGAAGGAAATTGCCCGTCTGGAGAAACAGATGAAGGAAGCCGCCAGAATGATGGAATACGAGTACGCAGCAGTGCTGAGAGATCAGATCATCGAGCTCCGGGGGAACGGATTGTAAATATGTGGTTGAGGATATTTATCAGCAGGCTGTAAATTGTTGTTTACAAGAGCGCGTTACAAATTACCTGTCATTGCGAACCAGTCTGCGGACTGGTTCGCAATGACAGCATGTTTTGCTACGCTAAACAACAATTTACCGATTCATCGTCGGATTTGGGTGGTACAATTACTGTTTCCCGGACAGGGAACGGGCTACACGGCGGGTGACGCTGGCGCAGCGGTGGGCGGCGATGCGCTCGAAGGTGGGATAGTCCATCTCGGCGCTGTCGTCGGCTTTGTCCGATATGGCCCGGAGAATCACAAAGGGAATTCCGGCACGGTAAGCGGTTTGGGCAATGGCCGTACCCTCCATTTCGGTACAGTCGCCGCCGGTGATGGAGATAATCCGATCCTTCCGCTCCTTCTGACTGACAAACTGATCCCCGCTGGCGATGCGGGCAATGCGGTTGCGGCCGGGGTTTTCTGCCTCAGCGGCCTGCCAGGCCTGCTGAATCAGCTCCGGATCAGCGGGAAAGGCAGTGGTGTCCATTCCGGGGACCTTGCCCAGAGGATAGCCGAAGTGGGCGCAGTCCACGTCATGATACATGGCATCCAGGCTGATGACCAGATCGCCGATGTTAAGCTCCGGGTTCAGGGAGCCGGCGATACCGGTGTTGAGAATGTGGGTGACACCGAACAGATCAACGAGAATCTGGGTGCAGATGGCGGCGTTGACCTTGCCGATGCCGCACTGGACGATGACGACGGGAAGACCGTCCAGGGTGCCTTCATAGAAGTTACTCCCGCTGTGTTGAGCGCAGGTTTTTGCTTCCAGAGCGAAGAGCAGGGTTTCCAGCTCCTCCTCCATGGCGCCGATGATGCCGAGCTTGATCATAAAAGCCTCCTTATTCCGGGTAGTGCAGGTGGGTTTCGTCCATGGTTTCCAGCAGACGGACATAACGTTCGCCCCAGTAGTTTGCCATGGGGAGATTCATGTCCAGGTAGTTGCCGCAGTCCCGGGCACAGGCTCCGGGGACCTCACCCCGGTAACCCCGGATGAAGCGGAAGCAGTCCGTTACCAGGGGCAGAATATCCCGGGAGGACAGGTCCCCGGCCAGCAGCAGATAGAAGCCGGTGCGGCAGCCCATGGGGCCAAAATACAACACCCGATCCTTCCACTGGGGGTGGTTTCTCAGGTAGGTGGCCGCCAGGTGTTCGATGGTATGCACCTCTGCTGTGTTCATCACCGGCTCATAATTCGGGCGGGTGAGGCGAAGATCAAAAGTGGTGACCACCTGGTCCCCAACCATATCCTTGCGGGATACGTACAGCCCGGGCAAAAGGCGAAGATGGTCGATGGTAAAGCTGGTTATCTTTTCCATAAGTTTCTCCTGAGGGAATGAATTGATTCCCCTGCATCATAGCATATCAGGGAGAAGAATGCAAGAAAAACAGGCATCAACCGGGGGTTGAACGGAAGTCAACCGGCTGTTGAAAAACGAAAAAGAGAAAATTAACGAATAATTGATAGCTTTTTTCCGCGGGTTATGGCATGATAGCGGCAGAAATCAAAAGGGAGGTTTTCATATGGAACAGACGATGGGAAAACGGATTGCCGCAGGACGAAAAAGTCTGGGGCTTACCCAGGATCAGATGGCGGAGAAGCTGGGGGTTACCGCTCAGGCGGTAAGCAAATGGGAAAATGACCAGTCCTGCCCTGATATAGCCATGATTCCCAGACTTGCGGAGCTGTTTGGAATCAGCACCGATGAACTCCTGGGGGTGCAGAGGCAGGAAGTCCACCCGGCGCAGCTGGTGGACCCCGGCGAGGAGCAGGAGCCGGAGGGAATCCACTTCCAGGGAGGAAACTGGGAGATGCAGTGGGACGGTGACCGGAAGAACGGTCTGGGACTTGCCGCATGGGTGCTGCTGACAGGCGGTCTGCTGCTTGTTGGCAATTTCCTGGGATGGAACGCGGGACTGTGGGATATCCTCTGGCCGACAGGGGTGATGATTTTCGGAATCTGCGGCCTGTGGCCCCGGTTCTCTGCCCTTCGTTTAGGCTGTGGTCTGCTGGGAGGGTATTTCCTGCTGAGCAATCTGGAACTGATTCCCTTCCACATGGGTAAGAAACAGATTCTTCCTGTGTTGCTGCTGCTGTTTGGCCTGAGCCTGCTGATCGATGCGCTGAAAAAGCCGAAAAAGGGGAAATTTCATATGGTTCATGACGGAAAGTCCGTGGCAAAGGGGGAATCCTTCTTCAAAGAGGATGGGGAAGCCTTTCGGTGCGCTACCAGCTTCGGGCAGAATACCCGGGAAATCCGGCTGCCGCGACTGTCAGGCGGAGAGGCGGAAGTCAGCTTCGGAGAACTGCGGGTTGATCTGACCCGGTGTGAGGAGATTGCGGACGGAGCCGTGATCCGGGGAAAATGCTCCTTTGGAGAGCTGGATCTGATCGTGCCGCGTACATGCAGGGTGGATGCCCATGTCAGCACTACATTGGGGGCTTTGGAGACCGAGGGGAATCCAGCCCCGGACGCACCGGTCACCATCCGGTTGGAGGGCGGCGTGAGCTTCGGACAGATTGAAGTGCGGTATGTCTGATGGGGAATATTGTCCATGTGACCAAAGCTGCGGAGAGGAAAATTGTTGTTTAGCGTAGCAAAACATGCTGTCATTGCGAACCAGTCCGCAGACTGGTGTGGCAATCCCCCAAGGATTTAGGGCGGTTTTCGTTACGTTTCCCCTATAACCGGGGGATTGCCACACCAGTGTGCGCACTGGTTCGCAATGACAGGTAATTTGTAACGCGCTCTTGTAAACAACAATTTACCATCTTCCGGTGTGGAGCGGATAGGGGCGGACAAGGGGTCCACGTATCCGGGATAGAAGGAAAAATTTCCCATATCAATATGGCTGTTCGGGAAATATCCGCCGATTTTCGGCGGATATTTCCATTTATGGAGGGAGTTTTATGTAAAGTAGCGCGTGAATATGACAAGATTCGTATTTTTTAGGTTTTCTTTGGATTTGGCTTGCAATTTGGAAGTTCTAATGATAAAATAAGGGTGACTATACCGCAAAGGTGGGAAGATTGCTATGGCGAAGAACGAATTTGATCCGGACTTCGATTTTGAAAAAGAATATGGCTTTGATCCAAACGAGTTTTTGGATTCCGATTTGGATGCGGATATCGATTTCTCCCAGTTTGACGAGGAGCAGCCCGATGCTGCCCCGGGGGCGGAGGCTGAGGAGGATTTCTCGGATTTTGACCTGGACGGACTGGATCTGGATGACCTGAATCTGGAGGATTTCGACCTTCCGGAGGATTTGGATCTGTCCGCAGAGAATGCGGAGGATTCCGGTGAGGATTTCGGGGACTTCTCTCAGGAAGTTGATCCGGAGGAGGATATCCCGCTTCAAGACGAAGGGCCCGATGTGCTGGTGCCCTCTTCGGGTGTGTCCCGGGAGGATCCGGACGATGAGGAGGATTTTGACGCCACCGATTTTGACGAGGAAGACTTTGAGAAAACGGTGTACAACCAGTCTGCGGACGCTTCCGACGAGGAGTCTGAGCAGCGGGATTCCGATCCGTCTGAGCCGGATGCAGAAGCGGATTCTGATGACCCCGGGGCGGAAGGCGGCAGACCCGTCCGCCGCAGACCCAGGCCGGAGAAGCTTGCCAAGCCCAAGCGCGAGAAAAAGGTACGGACCGGCCCCACGCTGATGTCCCGGTTCCTGGACTTTTACATGGCGCCTCTGCGGGAGGCGGAGCAGCCTCAGGATCCCAATGCCCCCCGCCGCCGCAGAAAAAAGAAGAGCAAAGCGCAGATCTTCAAGGAAGTCTATCTGCCCCCGATCCTTGCCGGAGTGGCGTTGGTGTTGATTCTGGTGTTCGCGGTGGGTGCCGTGTCCAACTCTATTGAACGCCGTAAGCAGGATAAGGAAACTGCCCTTCGGGAATCCCAGGCTGCTTCCGAGCAGGCCAACCGGCTGGAGCAGGAGGTTGCTCAGGTTATGGAAGAGGCAGACCGGCTGGCCCAAGGGTACGATTATGATGGGGCGATTGCAGCCCTGGAGTCCTACACTGGGGAAATGACCCAGGAAATGCAGGTGAAGAAGGCGGAGTACGCCAGCGCCAAGAGCAGCCTGGTGGAGTGGAAGGATTATACCTCCATTGCCAACCTGAGCTTTCATGTGCTGATTGCTGATCCTGCCAGGGCCTTTGCCGATAAGGGTCTTGGCGGACAGTATAACAAAAACTTCGTCACCATCGATGAATTCAGCAAGATCCTGGATCAGCTGTACGCCGGCGGCTATGTGTTGGTTGACTTTGACAGCTTTACCGAAACCAATACCGGCCTGGATGGAAAGGCCAACTTCTTTACGAAGCCTATCGCTTTGCCCGAGGGAAAGAAGCCCATCATGATCACCGAGACCATGGTGAACTACTTTAACTATATGATCGACAGCAATGACGATAAAGAACCGGATGCCGGTGGCGCGGGCTTTGCCTACCGGCTGATCGTGGATAACAACGGCGATATCAAGGCCCAGATGGTGGATTCCGCAGGACAGACCCAGACCGGCAACTACGACCTGGTGCCCATTCTGGAGGACTTCATCAAAGAGCATCCCGATTTCAGCTACCAGGGTGCCCGGGCGATTCTGGCTGTTACCGGCTCTGAGGGAATTTTTGGATACCGGATCAATACCTCCAACATCTCCACCGTCAGCCAGGCCTACTACGATGAGCAGGTCGCCGGTGCCAAGACCCTGGTCCAGGCCTTGCGGGACAAGGGCTATACACTTGCATGCTTTACCTATGGCAATATCGCCTACGGAGATAAGAGCGCTACTCAGATCAAAGCAGATTTGCAGGACTGGGCCAGCCAGATTGTTCCGGTTATTGGGGATGTGGATGTGATGGTGTTTGCCCGTACCAGCGACATCGGCGATTACTCCGGCGCAAAGTTTGGGGTGCTCTCTGATGCGGGCTTCCGGTACTTCATCAAGCACGGCTCCGCACCCGCTGCCGAGGTGAACAACAGCTATGTGCGTCAGACCCGTCTGATGGTCACCGGTGAGAACATGGCGTGGCATTCGGACCAGTTCTCTAAGTATTTTGACAGCGCCGCCATTCTGAACAATCTGCGGGGCAACGTGCCTAAGAGTTAACGAAAGAAATCGCGCCGGAGGCTTCCGGCGCGATTTTCATAAGGAGGAATGAAATATGGAACTGAAACCGGGGATTTACCGGCATTTTAAAGGAAACCGGTATGAATTGATCGGGGTTGCGAAGCATTCGGAAACTCTGGAGCCCATGGTGGTTTACAGAGCATTGTACGCTGAGCGGGGGCTCTGGGTTCGTCCTGCAGCCATGTGGACCGAGACCGTGGACCGGGACGGCTACCGGGGGCCCAGGTTTGCGTATGTGGGAGAGGCGGAGAATGATGAAAAATAACCGACAGAAGAACCAGTCGCTCAGATGACAGGCAAATTGTTGTTTACACAATACGTTTCAAATTATCTGTCATTGCGAACCAGGCCGCAGCCTGGTGTGGCAATCCCCCGGTTAGAGGGGGAATGTATCGAAAAGTGCCCGGAAGAGCGTAGCAGCCATGTTTTTTGGTGGTAATCGTTTCCTGGTTCCGTTCGACCGGGGGATTGCCACACCAGCGTGCGCGCTGGTTCGCAATGACAGAAAAGCTGAGGCGAAGCCACTAAACAACAATGTGTAAGGCATTTGGGCTCGCGAGTGGGGTCAATTCTTCATTTCCAGGGGGGTATGGATCCAGTCCGCTTTGAGAAAATAGATCAGGAACACAATGCTGCTTAGGGTCCAGGTCAGAGGATACGCGAAGGAAACAACCTCCAACCGATTCACCAGGGTCAGGGCCAGGGTGATATAGCTGATGCGGATGACGCACCAGCAGCAAAGCATGGTATACATGGGAACCGAGGCCCGGCCTGCGCCCCGCATGATGCCCGCAATGCAGTGGGAGAAGGCCAGCAGACAGTAGAACAGGCAGATGATCCGCATATGCCGGGAGCCATAGTCCACCACCTGGGGAGAATCGTTGAAAATGGCAATGAGCTGGGGTGCAAAGAGGTAGGATACGATGCCGATGCATTCCGCCGCGATGGTGGAGCAGGCGATGCCGAAGGTCACGCCTTTCTTGACCCGGGTATAGTTCCCGGCGCCCAGATTCTGCCCCACAAAGGTGGACAGAGCCATAGCAAAGCAGGTGACGGGCAAGAAGGCGAAACCCTCCAGTTTGGAATAGGAACCGCAGCCTGCCATGGCGGCGGAGCCGAAGCTGTTGATGCTGCTCTGCACCACCAGGTTGGCCAGGGCAATGACGGAATTCTGAACGCCGGAAGGAAGGCCCATCCGGAGAATGGTACGAAGGGTTTGACTGTGGAAGCGAATCTCCCGGACACGGATTTTGGCGGGGCCGTCCAGGCGCAGCAGATGGATGCAGCACAGCAGCGCGCTGATGCCCTGGGAAAGCGTTGTGGCCATGGCGGCGGAGCCTACCCCCAAGCGCAGTACGCCAACAAACAGAAGATCCAGCACCACATTGACGGCGGTGGAAATCATCAGGTAGTAAAGCGGGTGCTTGCTGTCGCCCAGGGCGTGGAGGATGCCCACAAAAATATTGTACATGACGCAAAACAACGCGCCGAGGAAATAATACCGGAAATAGGAAATGGACTGGGGCAGCACATTCTCCGGCGTGCCCATCCAGCGCAGAATGGTGGGGGTGAATGCAACGCCCAGCACCGTGAGGGCAAGGCCTGCGGACAGACCCATGGCGATGTCGGTATAGATGGCCTTGCGCATGGAATCGTAATCCCGGGCACCGAAGCAGCGGGCGATGACCACGCCGGCGCCCATGGCGACACCGTTAAAAAAGCCGATCATCATGAAAACCAGACTGCCGGAGGAGCTGACCGCCGCCAGAGCCGTGTCCCCCAGAAAGTGGCCCACTACCCAGGAGTCAAAGGCGTTGTAGAACTGCTGGAATACATTTCCCCAAAAAATGGGAAGGGCGAACAGAAGAATCCCTTTCCAGATGGAGCCCTCGGTGAGAGAGCTTTGACGTTTCATCATGGCAAATAAGCCTCCCGAAAATCGTTGCACTTGCAACCATCAAGTTTACTCCTTGAAAGCGGGATTGTCAAGCATTGCGGGGAAAAGAATGGGTATACTGTGGGCGGAGGGATTTTCATGACGGAAAAACAATACGGACGGCTTGTAAAAGAGATGAGCCCCAAATCGCCCATGGGGCGGGACTGCTTCAACGCGTTCTGGATCGGAGGACTGATCTGTGTGCTGGGGCAGCTGCTGATAAACGGCTATGGCGCACTGGGACTGGAGAAGGAGCAGGCGGGAACCGCCGCGTCCATGACGCTGGTTGCTCTGTCCGCCCTGCTCACGGGTCTGAGCATTTACGATGATATCGCCAAGCACGCAGGGGCGGGAACTCTGGTGCCCATTACGGGCTTTGCCAATTCCATTGCGGCCCCTGCGGTGGAGTTTAAAACCGAGGGCTTTGTGCTGGGGGTAGGAGCGAAGATGTTCACCATCGCCGGGCCTGTGATCGTATACGGCCTGGCGGCCAGTGTGGTGTATGGATTCATCTACTGGCTGTGTCAAATGCTGTGAAAAAACCGGCGGATTTCCGCCGGGTTTTTTCGATGCTTGAGCAGCTGCTGTCAGAAGCGTAAATTGTTGTTTAGCGTAGCAAAACATGCTGTCATTGCGAACCAGTCCGCAGA
>JBJEYY010000029.1:0-3419 GCA_051887095.1 Faecousia sp.
GCGGACTGGTTCGCAATGACAGGAAATTTGGAACGTGTAGTGCAAACAACAATTTACCATTCCATCCCCATCCGGAAGCCTGCCCGGGCGGAGAGGGCGGCCATGAGCAGCCCTGTAAATACCGGGTGGGCGTACCCCAGAAGCTGCGCGGCAAGCAAAGCGCCGTTTCCCAGTACCAGCCAAACCCAGACCCAAAGTCTCCGCCTCCGCCTTTTTCTTCCCGCCCGCCGGGACTCCGGCCGGAGATATTTTCCGCAAGCCATTGCCATTCCTCCTATCCGTCCAATTTTTTGGACACAATCCTCTGTATACTCTCCTCGGAGCCATCCTCGGAGCCATACATACGCAGTGTGATAAATTGGTGTTTGCAGGGATGCGGCCCAAATTACCTGTCATTGCGAACCAGTCCGCTTAAGTGGTGTGGCAATCCCCCGGTTGAATGGGATCAGGTAACGATTACCACCAAAAACCGTAACAATCCCCGTTTTTCCGGGTGCTTGTCGGTACATTTCCCCTCTAACCGGGGGATTGCCACGCCAGTGTGCGCACTGGCTCGCAATGACAGAAAACTTGGAAGCGAAGCGACAAACACCAATTTTTCTTCCTCCCGGGACCAGGGGCGTGCCCCGGTCCCGGGGGGGATGCTCGGGAGTTTTCTAAAAATTCCTTGACTTTTATTAGAAATTATCCTAAAATGGTCTTGCCAACACCATTTCACCCTGGATAACCTCTCCGGAATTAGAAGAAATCCTAAGCACGCCCCCATTGTATAGGAAATGCTCTAATTTGTCAAGAGGATATTTAGGATATTTTCTAAAAGGATGGGAGCAGTATGTTTAACTCTGTGGAATATCTCCGCCAGCTTTGCCGCGAGAGGAAGATCCCCGTCTCCCAGCTGGAGCGGGAGTGCGGCTTCTCCAACGGCTACTTAAACCCGCGCAAGCTCACCAAGCTTCCCTATGACCGGGCCGCTGCCGCGGCGCAGTACCTGGGCATCACCGCCGAGGAGGTGCTCACGGGCAAAAAAGAAGGCGCCTCCCCAGAGGGAAGCGCGGTCAAGGTCACCGACGAGGATATCAAATTCGCCCTGTTCGGCGGCGACGGAGAAATCACCGATGAAATGTACGAAGAGGTGAAGAAATTCGCCGCCTATCTCAAACACCGGGGCAGCACCCCGGATTAGGAGGAATCATGCCGTTATGGAGCTGCAGCAGCTGTATGATCTGGCCAAACAACAGAATATTCCAGTGCTGACCTACCCCATGGCCCATAACGGCTCCATGTCCGTAATGCTCTCTGACGGGAGGTGCTGTGTGGGAATGGACAGCAGTGTCCGGGACGGGGGCACCCAGGAGCGGGTCCATTTGGGCCATGAGCTGGGCCACTGCGTCACGGGCAGCTTCTACAACATCCATGCCGCCGTGGACAGCCGCCGCAGGCATGAGAACCGGGCGGACAAATGGGCGGTGCTCCAGCTGATTCCCGTGGACGACCTGGACGACGCGGTGGCCCAGGGCTGTACGGAACTGTGGGAGCTGGCCGACCGCTTCGGCGTCACCGAGGACTTCATGAAAAAAGCCGTGTGCTACTACGTCCACGGCAACCTCGCCACGGAGCTGTACTTCTGAAAGCACCAGCCGAGGGATGGACAAATTGTTGTTTGAAAGTGTGCGTTACAAATTACCTGTCATTGCGAACCAGCGCGCACGCTGGTGTGGCAATCCCCCGGTTAGAGGGGAAATGTGCCGAAAAGCACCCAGAAAAACGGGGATTGTTGCTGTTTTTGGTGGTAATCGTTACCTGGTTTCTTTCAACCGGGGGATTGCCACGCCACTTAAGCGCACCGGCTCGCAATGACAGCGTATATTCGGCAAACACCAATTTATCGCTCTGTCCATTCTGCTTTTTACCATTTTCCGCTGCCCAGCAGCTTCAGGATTTCCAGGCAGTGCTGCCGTTCCAGCTCGGACAGGTATTGGTAGGCCAGGCCCACCTCCGGAACTGCTACCCGGGCGGCGTAGTCCGTCATGGCCTGGCGGGCCCGGTGGTAGCAGCGGCGGAGCTGCTGAACCCCCTGAGAACCGCCCCCCTGATTCAGCGCCCGGATCCCCGCCAGGATCCGGGCGATTTCCTGTTCCTCCCGGCGCAGCCGCCCCGGGACGCTCCCGTCCCGGCCAAGGGTCCCCAGCTCCCGCTCCAGCTCCCGGGAGCGCCGGAGAAGAAGCTCCGTGTCCTCCTCCCGGGGGACATCTTCCCGGGCCGCCACCCGTTCCCAAACCCTTCTTTCCAGTTCCTCCATTCCTAAGCCCCCTTTGGGGATATTCTATGCGCGCGGGCAAAAAAAGTTCCGAAAAAACGCTTTCTTTTCCCGCTCATATGTGCTATAATAAAAAACAAGAGGGGAACATACCCCATTTCCATTACCGCATCGCGGTGCGATCAATGGTTGTTTGTAAGTGCGTCTCAAGTTTTGTGTCATTGCGAACCAGTCCTCAGACTGGTGTGGCAATCCCCCGGTAAAATGGGGAAACGGGGCGAAAGGCGGCCTAAACCTTGGGGGATTGCTACGCCAGTGTGCGCACTGGCTCGCAATGACAGCGTTTATTCGACAAACACCAATTTTTCGTACTGTCTGTCGCCGTATCCACCTTTTTTATCCGTCCGGGAGGGGAGCTTATGCCAAGAACCAGTGACAAAGCCCAGCTGATTGTGGATTTTGTAAATCAATTCATTCAGGAGAACGGCTATTCTCCCTCGGTGCGGGAGATCGGCGCGGCAGTGGGCCTGAGCTCCACGGCCTCCGTCAGCTACCACCTCCAGGCCCTTCAGGCCAAGGGTCTGCTCCAGACCCCCGGGGCCAAGGGGCGCAAGCGGGCCCTGGTCACCGGCGCCCGGCCAGGTCAGATTCCGGTGGTGGGCGTGGTCACTGCGGGCGTACCCATCCTGGCGGTGGAGAATCAGGAGGGGACTCTGCCCTGGAACGACCCGGGATGCTTTGCCCTGCGGGTCCGGGGGGACAGCATGCTTGGCGCGGGGATCCTCCCCGGGGACAAGGTGGTGGTCCACCCCCAGTCCACTGCCGACGACGGCCAGATCGTGGTGGCCCGGCTGGAGGATGAGGCCACGGTCAAGCGCCTGCGCCGCCGGGGCGGAAAAATTTGGCTCATGCCGGAAAACGACGCCTACGACCCCATCGACGGCACCCACGCGGAGATCATCGGCGTGGTCAGGGCTGTAGTGAGAGAATACTGAATATGAAACCAAAAAACTACCCTTTTACGCTTCGCGCCGAAGCGTAAAAGGGTAGTTTTCCATCAAAGCGTTGATCAGGCTAACGCAGCAGCGCGGCAAATTGGTGTTTGTCGGGATGCGTCCCAAATTACCTGTCATTGCGAACCAGTCCGCAGACTGGTGTGGCA
>JBJEYY010000030.1:0-3401 GCA_051887095.1 Faecousia sp.
AAGTGTGCGTTCCAAGTTTTCTGTCATTGCGAACCAGCGCGCACGCTGGTGTGGCAATCCCCCGGTTAGAGGGAAAACGGAACGAATACGGCCCTAAAACCTTGGGGGATTGCCACACCAGTCTGCGGACTGGTTCGCAATGACAGAAGATTTGGAACGCGTACTGTAAACAACAATTTACCTGCCTGCTGTTCAAAACCGATCGTCTGATCCTCAGATTGTCGTATCGGACAGCTGCAACCAGTATACCCTCCTTCCGCGGCACAGGCCGTCGAAACCCCTCCCTCCATAAAAAAAGCCCGTCCCCCAACGCGGGGAACGGGCGGAAAATCTCCCCTGCCGGAGCTGGGGGATCGCAGTGTGGGATGATCTCTAGGGATTCTGCCGGAAATTGTTCCAGATTTTTTTCTGGATGCGGATATAGGCCTCCGCGTCCTCGGGGCCCAGCTCCTGCAGCATGGCGGAAACATAGGAAATCACCTGGGCGCGCATTTCCTGAATCGCTTTTTTCCCCTCCTCCGTCAGCACCACATCCACCTGCCTGCTGTCATTGGGGTCGGTGGAGCGCCGGATCAGCTTTTTTTCCTCCATATGGTTCAGCAGGCTGGCAATCCGGGCGGTGGTGACCGCCATTTTCTCGCTCAGCTCCTTGGGATGAATGGTGTTTTCGTGGGTGACCAGGTAGTTCAGGACAAACATTTCGCCTCTCACCATTTGAGAAAGCTGCTGGCTTGCGGGAACCTGCAGCAGATTGGCGCGAACACTCAGCAGTTCATTTGCCAGAGCAGCGTAATCCACGGTCTTCCCCCTCTTTTTCCTAATAGGCCCCGTCATTATAGTTTGCGGAAAAACGGATGTCAACAGGAGCTTCCAAAAGAATTCTTCCTGCCCGCAGTTCCATTCCAAACCATTAAAATGTTGTTTACACTACATGTTCCAAATAATCTGTCATTGCGAACCAGTGCGCACACTGGTGTGGCAATCCCCCAGTTAGAGGGGAAATGTACCGAAAAGCACCCGGAAAACGAGGATTGTTACGGTTCTTGGTGGTAATCGTTACCTGATTCCTTTCAACCGGGGGATTGCCACGCCAGTGTGAGCACTGGCTCGCAATGACAGGCAATTTGTAACGCACTCTTGCAAACAACAATTTACCGTCCTGCGGGCATTGCCGGTTCCTCAATCCTCCACGTAGATTCTCTGGGGGTTTCTCTTATTCTCCGCCGTCTGCAGCAGCACAACGGCGCCCACCAGGGCGATGCCGATGAGATCGGTGGTCATTCCGGGATAAATCAGCAGCAGACCGCCGACGGCGCTGACCACTCGCTGATACCAGGGCATCGTGCGGACCAGCCAGCCCTCCAGCGCGGCAGAAACGCCCAAAATTCCCACCACAGAGGTGACGCAGATGGAGATGACCTCCCAAACCGTGGTGTCAATCAGCAGCAGCGCCGGATTCAGGGCGAAGATGTACGGAACAATGAACGCCCCGATGGCCAGCTTGGTTGCCGTGAACGCGGTTTTCATGGGATTGGCCTGACCGATTGCCGCGCCGGCGTAGGCGGCCAGGGCCACCGGCGGCGTCAGATCCGCCACGATGCCGAAATAGAACACAAAGAAATGGGCCGCAATCGTGGGAACGCCCATGCGGATCAGGATTGGGGCGCAGGTGGCCGCCATGATGCAGTAGTTGGCGGTGGTGGGCACGCCCATACCCAGAATGATGCAGCAGACCATGGTCAGCAGCAGTGCGATGATCACCTGATTCCCGGCCAGGGTCACGATCAGGTTGACCACCATGTTGGCAAGGCCCGTCATGGTGATGGTTCCGGCAATGATCCCGGCGATGCCGCAGGCCGCCGCCACGGAAATAGTCCCCTGAGCACCGGCAGCGAGGGCCTCCACAATGCGCTTGGGGCTAATGCGGTTTCCCTTGTTCAGCAGGCCCACCGCAATGGCCGTCAGGATGGCAATGGCTGCGGCATACTGGATGCTGGTTCTTCCGCTGCCGATCAGATAGAACAGCGCAACCAGCGGCAGCAGAAGGTACAGCTTCCCCAGCAGCGGCTTCATTGCCGGAATCTGCTCCTTGCTCAGCCCCCTCAGCCCCAGCTTCTTGGCCTCCAGGTGAACACTGATGAACACGCCGCCGAAGTAGAGGATGGCCGGAAGGATGGCGCATTTGACGATCTTGCTGTAGGGAACGCCCACATAATCCGCCATCAGGAAGGCCGCCGCGCCCAGGATGGGCGGCATGATCTGGCCTCCGGTGGAGGCGGAGGCCTCTGCCGCGGCTGCGAATTCCGGAGAGTAGCCGGTTTTCTTCATCAACGGGATGGTCACGGAGCCGGAGCCCACGGTGTTGGCCACAGAGGAGCCGGAAACCATACCCTCAAAGGCGCTGCAGACCACTGCGGCCTTCGCGGGCCCGCCGGAGAACCGACCCACCAGCGCGTTGGCCAGCTCCATAAACAGATCCGCGATGCCGGTGCGTTCCAGAAACGCGCTGAAAATAATAAAAACGATAATATACTTGGAGCAGACGTTGATGGGCGTGGAGAGGATGCCCTCCTTGCTGTAAAACAGGTAGCGCACCGCGTAATTCAGCCTGCCGGTGAAGGTGGGATTGCTCAGTCCCCAGATCAGCGCATACACCAGGAAGCACCCGGCCACCACCAGAATGGGCAATCCCACGCTCCTGCGGCACACCTCCGCCAGACAGGCAATGCCCACAATGCCCAGGATAATCTGATACCACTCAAATCGGGTGCCCTGCTGAATGATGTCCACGGCGTTGAAGGTGAAGTACAGGAAGGCGCCCGTCCCGGCGATCATCAGCACCAGGTCGTACCAGGGGATGTGATTGACCCGCTGAACGCCCTTCCTTGCCGGGTACACCAGGTAGCCCATCAGGATAATTCCCGCCACGAAGGAGGTCAGCCTCCATTCCTCCAGCCAGTTTGCAAACAGAGTAACATACAGGCAGAACAGGGAAAACAGCGCCAGGACGCAGGTAACCGCGATTTTGGGCCCCCCTTCCCAGATTCGGGTGTTGGACTCCCGGTCATATTTTTTCATCACGGAGTCCAGGTCCATGGGCTCCTGAACCTCCGGTTCTTTTTTACGGAATCGTGCCATAGCTGCCTCCTTATCTCGTAATCTCGCCCAGCCAGCACTGGGAATGCTGTTTTTCAGCATATCCTTCCAGTTTTCTTCCATATCATCATCGCTCCTTTGGCATAAATTTACCTTCCCACGCCCCGACGGAGGGATCAATTGGTGTTTGTAAATTATACGCTGTCATTGCGAGCCAGTGCGCACACTGGCGTGGCAATCCCCCGGTTGAATGGAACCAGGTAACGATTACCACCAAGAACCGTAACAATCTCCGTTTTCCAGGG
>JBJEYY010000031.1:0-3400 GCA_051887095.1 Faecousia sp.
CGGGGGATTGCCACACCAGTCTGCGGACTGGTTCGCAATGACAGAAAATTTGAAATGTGTAGTGTAAACAACAATTTTTCTTCTTACCACAACCCGGTTTTTCGGGCATAGCGAAAGCCCGAACAAGGTTCGGGCTTTCGGGTATTGAATCATGATCCTTACTCCGCGTCGGCGTAGCCAAGCTGCTGCTGCAGGAACTGCTTATGGGACCAGGTGTTGACCTCCATGACGTTGCCAATTCCCTCCTTTTCAACGCCCTTGTAGCTCCAGGCGCCCAGCACCTTCTTGTCCAGAGGAATCTGCTGGGAAACCACGTTCAGGTCCTTGAGCATGGGCAGGAACTCCCAGATGTAGTTGCTCATTTCGTCGGTGGACATGTCCGTGGTAATCAGGGGCAGAATCTGGGTAGCCAGCTTATGCAGATCCCACAGATTCATCTTCACGCATTTGGCCAGCAGGGAGTTGATGATGGTCCGCTGCCGGTTGGTACGGGAGAAGTCGCCGTCGGCATCAATTTTCCGGATCCGGGCGTAGGCCAGGGCCTCCAGGCCGTTCAGGGTCTGCAGACCGGGCTCCATATCGCCCACATATCCGATTTTCTCCGTCATGTACTGTGCCTCAGCCTCGGTCAGGTCGATTTCAACACCACCCATCAGGTTGATAATCTTCTCGAAGGAATAAAAATCCACCTCGATGGTGTGATCGATGGGAATGCCGAAATTCTGTTCCACGCATAGCGCCAGCATTTCCATGCCGCCCTTGCTGGAACCGGTCCACTGGCTGCCCAGGGCATAGCACACATTGATTCGGTTCCGGCCCGCGCCGTGACCTGCGTAAGCCGGCAGGGGCACATAGCAGTCACGCAAAATGGAGGTCATGGTCAGGGTCTTGGTTTCCCGGTTGATGGTGCACATGATCATGGTGTCGGACAGCTTGTGCTGTTCCTCAGCCTCGCCCTCCCGGTTGTCCTGACCCACCAGCATGAATGTAGTCACATTCTGGGTGGAAATCACCTCCGGCCAGGTCTGCTCCGGCTCGGTGGATTCCTCGGTTGCCTCAGAGGTTTCCTCCCCGGGTGCCTGGGAGGCTGTCGGATCGGTTGCCTGGGTTGCTTCCGTAGTCACGAAGGTTGGATCGGTTTCCTTCACCTGGTTCACCAGGCCCAGCATGGAGCGCATATAGATCCACAGGCCCACCGCGAGGAGCGCCAGCAGCAGCACAATCACTGCCAGCACAATCAGAACGATCTTCCACGCTTTTTTGGGCTTTTTCGGTTGATTGGGGTTCAGATAACGTCCGCCTTTGCTCATGGTTTTCCTCCTGAAAACATGGAGGCGACCTCTAAAAAACCACTTTTTGGTGTTTTGGGAAAAACCGCCCCAACCCAAAAGGGTTTTTTCTCAAGGTGCCCTGAAATATGCGCCATTATAGCACATCCTGCCGCCGTCTTGCAACAGGGAAATATCTTCCCGGCGAGAAAAATGAGCGGCCCAAGGGCCGCTCATCCTTTCGCAGCTTACTTCTCAACAATCTCCAGAATCTCCATGGGGCAGGCCTTGGCACAGATTCCGCAGGCGATGCACTTGGAAGCGGGATTCTCGGGCTTCAGCACCATGACCTTCATGGGGCAGGCCTCCACGCACTTGCCGCAGCCAACGCACTTTTTCTTGTTGATCATGTACACACCGGTCTTGGGATTCTGGGTAATGGCCTCGTGCTCACAGGTGCGGGAGCATTTGCCGCACTGGATGCAGGTATTGGGCTTGGCGCCGTCGGCCTTGGCGACAATGCGAATGCAGGAGTAGTCCTGGTGGAACTCCTTATAAAACGCCTCTGAGCAGGCCCGCACACACTCCAAACACGCCATGCACTGGGAATTTTTCTTTACAGAGAGTTTCTTCATACCAAAGGATTCTCCTTTATATTTTATTTCGTTTTCATTATACAACATTTTGAGAAAATAGCAATGGTCAATCTGAATTTTTTTCATTTCTGCCAAATCAGGAACAAATTCCCTGGGTAAAGGCCTCTTTCCCGGAAATACTACCGGCGTAACATGAAACCTTTGGAGGAAAGAAAATGAAACGATATACCATTGTCACCGCGATTTTGGTTCTCACCGCACTGCTGACCGCAGGATGCCGCAGCGGCCGGAACCAGCCCACCACCATGCCCACGACCATGCCCACCATCGCGCCTGCCACCCAGGCCACAACCCAAGCTACCACCCCGGCCACGGTGCCTTCCAGCCAGCCCAGCCAGCCCAGTACCGGAACCGAGCTGCCCGGTGAGGAGAGTGTGGGCACCACCGGCGAGGGAACAAACGAATCCACCACCCAGGACAATGCCCGCCGGGCCATGCCCCGGGGCTACTGATCCCCAGTGAAATTGCCCCGTCGGGGCGGTTCGGGTACAAGCGCAAAGCAGCAGGGGTGTGCCGCAGATTTGCGGCACGCCCCGGTTTATCGCTCCGGCAGATACTCCTCCCAGGAGAGGGTCACCCGGCCCTCGGGTGTCACCAGACAGGGAATGCCGATTTTCCCCTCCTTCCGGGGCCCCTCAAAAACCGGATTCGTATCCCGGAGGGCCAGAAACTCCTTCAGATTCTTTGTACATTCCGCAAAATCCCGGAATTCATACGTTACCCCCGCCCCATCCAGCTCCTGCCGGCACTTCACACAGTCGGGACAAATCATCATTCCGTAAACAGTCAGCATCCGCATTCTCCTTTGTCTGTTCTATAGATTGTTGTTTACAGCACTAAAATAGATACTGTCATTGCGAACCAGGCCGCAGCCTGGTGTGGCAATCCCCCAACTTTTCAGGATACTAACGTAGACGTTATCCCCGTTTTTTGGAGTTCTCGGAAGATCCGGGGGATTGCCACGCCAGTGTGCGCACTGGCTCGCAATGACAGCGTAAATTCGATAAACAACAATTTTCCGGACAGTCCGATTCTTGTACTTATGTCATTGCGCGCACCGGGGGACAAAAACCTTCCAGATGTGATTTATTTCGATATGGGCATACTAATCCCATCCCCACAGGAAAGGAGGAGCCCCTGATGAATGTGAAAGGATGGGCCATCACCGCGGGCCTGGGCGCAGCCGCCGGGGCGGTGGCCGTGCTGATGATGCCCCGAAACAACCCCACCCGCCGTCTGGCCGCGAAAGCCGCCAACAAAATGGAGGACGTGGCCTGGAAAGTATCCGACACCGTCCGTGACAAAATGGATACCCTGGATTTCTGAGAAATCCATCTAACAGGCAGAGCGGCAAGCGCCCTCTGCCCGTCCATAAGTCTTTGTTCTGTTAATCAGATCAACTCAGCAGTACGGTAAATTGTTGTTTAGCGTAATAAAAAATGCTGTCATTGCGAGCCAGTGCGCTTAAGTGGCGTG
>JBJEYY010000032.1:0-3373 GCA_051887095.1 Faecousia sp.
GCCAGTGTGCGCACTGGCTCGCAATGACAGCGTATAATTCACAAACAACAATTTATCTTTCCTCTTTTCTAATGAAAGGAAGTGTACCATGGATTTCGATAACGATTTACGGGCCCGGCAGGAGGCGCGGACCCTGGCGGCGCAGGCGGAGCAGGCCCAGCGAACCCTGGGCAGCTTCTCTCAGGAGAAGCTGGACGCCATTGTGGAGGCGGTGGCCGCGAGGTTTTCCCAGGAGGCCCAGGCCCTGGCGGAGCAGGCCGTTCGGGAAACCGGCTTCGGCAATGTAGCCGACAAGACTGTGAAAAACCGGTTCGCCTCCAATGATGTGGCCGCTGCCGTCCGGGATATGAAAACCGTGGGGATTCTGCGGCAGCAGCCCCGGCTCTGGGAGGTGGGGGTACCCGTGGGGGTCATCGCCGCCATCGTCCCCAGCACCAACCCCACCTCCACCGTATGCTACAAGGCCCTCATTGCGCTGAAATCCGGAAACACCATCGTGTTCTCCCCCCATCCCAAGGCGATCTCCTGCACATTGGAGGCTGCCCGGATTGTGGCCCGGGCGGCGGTGGAGGCGGGAGCCCCGGCGGGCTCCGTGGGGTGCCTGACCATTCCGGCTCTCGCCGGGTGTCAGGAGCTGATGGCCGCGCCCCAGGTGAGGCTGATTCTGGCCACGGGAGGCCCCGGTATGGTCCGGGCGGCCTATTCCTCCGGCAAGCCTGCCATCGGCGTGGGCGCGGGGAACGGCCCGGCCTATATCCACCATTCCGCCGATGTGCGCCACGCTATCGCCTGCATTGCCCGGTCCAAGAGCTTTGACTACGGCACCGTCTGCGCCTCGGAGCAGAGCATCATTGTGGAGCGCTCCATGGAGGATGCCGTCCGCCGGGAGGCTGCGGCGCAGGGCTTCTATTTTATGGACACCCGGGAGGCGGGGCTTTTGGCAAAGCTGCTCTTCAAGCCCACCGGCGGCTTGAACCCGGACATTGTGGGAAAATGCGCCTGTACCCTTGCCAAAATGGCGGGCTTCTCCGTCCCCCAGGGCACAAAGATCCTGGTGGCACGGGAGCAGGAGGCGGGCCCCACCCGGCCCTACTCTATGGAAAAGCTCTGCCCGGTGCTGGCCTTCTTCGTCATGGACAGCGAGGAGGCTGTCTTGCAGAAGTCCATCGAGGTGCTCTCTCACGAGGGCAGTGGCCATACCTTCGCCATCCACGCCACCAATGAGGACGTGATCCGCCGGTTTGCCCTAAAAATTCCCGTGTCCCGATTCCTGGTAAACACCCCGGCGGCATTGGGGGGCATCGGGGCCACCACGGAGCTGTTCCCGGCCCTGACCCTGGGCTGCGGCGCGGTGGGCGGCAGCAGCTCCTCCAACAACATCTCCCCCCTGGATTTGATCAACATCCGCCGGGTGGCCTGGGACAAGGAGGAAGCCCCCCATGCAAATCCCAACAGCGAGGACCTGGTGGAGCTGCTGACCCAGCGGATCATGGAACGGTTGGGGAAATAACAGTGGACAGTTGCGGAGTCCCCTCGGGACAATTGAAATCTAACTGACAGATAAATTGTTGCTTACACTACACGTTTCAAATTTTCTGTCATTGCGAACCAGTCCTCAGACTGGTGTGGCAATCCCCCGGTTGAATGGGGAAACGGAACGAAAACGGCCCTAAAACCTTGGGGGATTGCCACGCCAGTGTGCGCACTGGCTCGCAATGACAGCATTTATTGCTACGCTAAACAACAATTTACACAGCATTTGCCAACTGTCGCAGACAACAAGGGAGGATTCTATGAACAAGCAGGAATTGACCGCCATGGTGGCGAGGCTCCTGGAAACCATGGAACCGTTGGAAAAGAACGCAGAGCCCATGGTGAAGGGTGGGGACTACCGTCCCACGGATCCCGGACCTCAGCCAAAGGCGGCCCCCTACCGGGAGGGGGATTTCGTCCCGGATGTGACGCAGCTGGATTTGAGGAAACTCTACCTGACCGAAAATCCGGCAAATCCCCAGGGGTTTCGGGCCTTGAAGGAAAAGACCCCTGCGCGCTTAGGCTCCGGCAGGGCGGGGCCCCGGTACAAAACCCTGACCATGCTCCGCTTCCGGGCGGATCACGCCGCTGCCCAGGATGCGGTATTCTCCCAGGTGGACGAGGATTTTGCCGCCCGAAACGGCATGACCGAGGTACAAACCCGGTGCCATGACAAGGAGGAGTACCTGACCCGGCCGGACCTGGGGCGGTGCTTCGATGAGGAAAACGCCCGGCGCATCCGGGAGGCCATCCCCGGCACCCCCCGGGTGCAGCTGGTCATCGGGGACGGCCTCAGCTCCGCCGCCATCATGGCCAACGCCATGGACTGCCTGGAGGCCATCCGGGAGGGGTTGAAGCTTCGGGAAATTGAAGCCGGTCAGCCCATTTTCGTCCGCTACTGCCGGGTGGGGGCAGGAGACGCCATCGGGGATATCACCGGCTGCGAGCTGGTGTGTATGCTGGTGGGGGAGCGGCCCGGGCTGGTGACGGATAAGAGCATGTCCGCCTATATCACCTACCGGCCCCACACGGGGGTCTCCGAGTCCAGCCGTACCGTGGTCAGCAACATCCACGCCCAGGGCACCCCGGCGGTGGAGGCGGGGGCCCACATTGCGGGGCTCCTGGAAACCATCCTCCAGAAGAAAAAGTCCGGCGTGGCCCTGAATCTGGAGGCGGGGGCATGATTCCGGTGAAAATTCTGGCGGTGCGATATCTGGCCAATGCCTCCCCGGCGCTGTGCAAAGCCCTGGGTGCGCCGGAGGGGGCGCCCTCCCTGGGGCTTCTCACCACGGACTGTGACGACGCCACCTATATCGCCCTGGACGCAGCCACCAAGGCGGCGGAGGTGGACGTAGCCTACGGAAGAAGCTTCTACGCGGGAGCAGGGAACGCATCCACCCCCAACGCCGGGGAGGTCATCGGAATTCTGGCGGGTCAGACCCCGGGGGCGGTGCGCAGCGGCATGGAGGCGGCGGTTTCCGCGTTGGAGCATCTGGGCTTTGAGGATGTCCACGGGGTGCCCTGCCTTGCCCAGACGGTGAGCAGCGTAGGGAGCTTTCTGGCAGGGGAGGCGGGGGTGCGGCCTGGAACCGCCCTGGCCTACCTGATCGCCCCGCCGCTGGAGGCCATGTATGCCCTGGACGCGGCGCTGAAGGCGGCGGACGTGACGCTGTGCAAGCTCTACAGTCCGCCCACCGAAACCAATTTCGGCGGGGGCCTGCTCTCCGGCACCCAATCCGCCTGCGACGCCGCCTGCGCGGCCTTCCTGCAAGCCGTTTCCGAGGTCGCCCAGCACCACGTTGGAAAGTCCACGGAATACAAGCATGCCTGACAGTGTGGT
>JBJEYY010000033.1:0-3354 GCA_051887095.1 Faecousia sp.
TGTGCGCACTGGTTCGCAATGACAGCATTTTTTATTACGCTAAACAACAATTTACTTCATGATCTTTTTCACATAACTGCAAGGAGGAACCCATTATGAAACGTATCTTAGACTGCCGGGCATCGGATTTCCGAACCATGGGGAAGCGGGAGCTTCTGGCCGCCATCGCGGGAGCCGAGGGCAGGACCCTGGCCTGCGAAACCATCGGCTCCCTGACCCCCATGCTGGGGGACGTGACCAACGCGGAATTCGCCGCCGCCATGGGAGCGGATATTCTGCTGCTGAACCTGTTCGATGTAAAGCACCCCGTCATTCATGGGCTTCCTCCCACGGAGCCCCAAAATGTGATCCGCAAGCTCCGGGAGCTCACCGGACGGCCCATCGGCATCAATCTGGAGCCGGTGGAGCAGTCCCTGGGGGAGGAGGGGTCCATGTGGGCCCTCACCGACGGACGAAAGGCCACCCTGGAGAACGCCCGGCTGGCGGCGGATATGGGGGTCAATTTCCTGCTCCTCACCGGAAATCCCGGCATCGGCGTCACCAACGAGGCCATCGTCCAGACCCTGCGGCTGTTTAAGCAGGAGCTGGGGGACCAACTGATCCTGGCTGCGGGAAAAATGCACGCCTCCGGCATCCTGAGCGAGGGGGCGGAACAGATCCTCACCCGCCGGGATGTGGAAAGCTTCGCTGAGGCCGGAGCGGACATCCTGCTGCTCCCCGCCCCCGGAACGGTTCCCGGCATCACGGTGGAGTACGCCCGGGAGCTGGTGAGTCTGGCCCACAGCTTAGGGATGCTGACCATCACCGCCATCGGCACCTCCCAGGAGGGGGCGGACGTAGCCACCATCCGGCAGCTTGCCCTGATGGCCAAGATGACCGGCACGGACATCCACCACCTGGGGGACGCAGGCTGCGGCGGCATCTCCCTGCCGGAGAACATCCAGGCCTACTCCGTGGCCATCCGGGGCATCCGCCACACCTACCGCCGCATGGCCGCCTCCCCCAACCGCTGAAACGATTGACTAATTGTTGTTTGAAAGTGCGCGCTGAAAATTACCTGTCATTGCGAACCAGTCCGCAGACTGGTGTGGCAATCCCCCGGTCCGGAGGAACCAGGTAACGATTACCACCAAAAACCGCAACAATCCCCCGTTTTTCCGGGAGCGTTTCGATATATTTCCCCACTAACCGGGGGATTGCCACGCCAGTGTGCGCACTGGCTCGCAATGACAGCGTCTATTCGCCAAACAACATTTTGTCTCTGTGCCTGCAAAAAACATCGGGCGCGTTTTCCTTTGGGAAAACGCGCCCGGTTTTTCTTATTCCTGCTCCTTCGGCTCCTCGAAGCCGTCAAAGAGCACGGTGTGGGTGGCCTCGCCCAGCTCCTTGCCCTCCATCATCCGGGCGAACTGTTCGCCGCTGATGGACTCGTTGGCCAGCAGGTAATCCGAAAGCTCCCTGAGCTTCTCCGCATGGTCGGTGAGGATTTTCCGGCAGTGGTCATAGGCCCGGTCAATCAGGCTCTTGACCTCCTCGTCGATGGTGCCCGCCACCTTCTCGGAGTAGCTCTTGGTGGTCTGGTAGTCCCGTCCGATGAACACCTCACCGCCGTCCAGGTAGGACACGGTGCCCAGCCGCTCGCACATGCCGTAGCGGGCCACCATGTCCTTGGCCAGCTTGGTGGCCCGGTCGATGTCGTTGGAAGCCCCTACGGAGATATCCCCCAGGAACACATCCTCCGCCACCCGGCCGCCCAGCAGTCCCACAATCTGCTCGTACATCTCATTGCGGGTCAGGTTGGAGGAATCCTCCTTGGGCAGATACCAGGTAGCTCCCAGGGAGCTGCCCCGGGGCACGATGGAGATATGCCGAACCGGATCATGGGTGGGCAGGTAGTACATGGCCACGGCGTGGCCGGACTCGTGGATGGCGGTGGTTTTCAGATCCCGGCGGGACTGGACCCGGCTCTTTTTCGCGGGGCCGGCCAGAATCTTCATCATGGCCTCGTTCATGTCCTCCATGTTCACCGCGGCCCGGTTGTCCCGCGCGGCGAGAATGGCGGCCTCGTTCAGCAGATTGCTTAGATCCGCCCCGGTGAAGCCGGAGGTGGACCGGGCCACGGTGCGAAGATTCACATCCTCCGCTAATTTTTTGCCCTTGGCGTGAACCTTCAGGATTTCCTCCCGGCCCTTCACATCCGGAACGCCCACATGAATCTGCCGGTCAAACCGACCGGGGCGCAGCAGTGCCGGGTCCAGAATATCGGGGCGGTTGGTAGCCGCCATGACAATGACGCCCTCGGTGCGGCCAAAGCCGTCCATCTCCACCAGCAGCTGGTTCAGGGTCTGCTCCTTCTCGTCGTGTCCGCCGCCCAGGCCGGAGCCCCGCTTGCGGCCCACCGCGTCGATTTCGTCAATGAAGATGATGGCAGGAGCCACCTTCTTGGCCTGGTCAAACAGGTCCCGGACCCGACTGGCGCCAACGCCCACGTACATCTCCACAAAGTCGGAGCCGGAAATGGACAGGAACTGCACGTCCGCCTCTCCCGCCACAGCCCGGGCCAGCAGGGTCTTGCCGGTGCCCGGAGGGCCCACCAGCAGAAGTCCGTGGGGAATCCGGGCTCCGATTTCCGTATACTTCTCGGGAGCGCGGAGGAAATCCACAACCTCCCGCAGCTCCTCCTTCTCCTCGTCGGCGCCGGCCACATCGGCGAAGGTGACCTTCTTCCCGTCGGGCACCCCCAGGACCGTTCTGGCCTTGCCGAAATTGCTCATGGGGTTGGAATTGTTCATCCTGCCCATGAACATGGCCCACAGCAGCAGCAGAATCACGCCCACGGTGAGCAGGGGGAAGATCAGCTCCGAGGCAGAGAAGCCCTTCTCCGGCACAAAGTCATAGCCCTGCAGCACCCCGGATTCCCGCTGGCTCTGGAGCAGATCATTCATTTCCAGCCGGAAGCTCTGGGGGTCGGCCAGGGTGGTGGTGATGGTACTTTTCCCGCTGATGGGGGTATACAGCTCCATGGTGATGGTCTGATCCTCCACCACGAAGGACTTGACCTGCTCGGCGCGGAACAGATCCACCACCTGAGAGTAGCTTAAGGTAGCGCCCTTCTGGCTGAACAGACCCGTGGTCCAGGAGAACACCAGCACCAGCACCGCCACATAGATAATCATGGGAATAAATCTTCGATTCTTCAAATTGGGAAATCTCCTTTTCTCAGCTTTCCAGAAAATCTAAGTCCGATAAATTGTTGTTTACAAGTTTGTGCCTCAAGTTTTCTGTCATTGCGAACCAGCGCGCACGCTGGTGTGGCAATCCCCCGGTTAGAGGGAAAATGTACCGAAAAGTGCC
>JBJEYY010000034.1:0-17448 GCA_051887095.1 Faecousia sp.
AACCGGGGGATTGCCACACCAGTCTGCGGACTGGTTCGCAATGACAGGTAATTTGGGACACATCCTTACAAACACCAATTTATCGGTACAAATTCGCCGGCAGAACAAATCCCCCGGCCAGGTGGCCGGGGGGATGTCTGCTTACCGGACAAAATTGGTGAAGGTGATGGGCTCCCGCTCAGGGGTTCCGTAGGTCTGCTTGCCCAGCTGAATGCTCTTGATCAAAAAGCTCATATTCCTGGCCAGGGTGCGCATCTGCTGCCGCCCCTCGGCGTCCTGCTCCGCCTCCCCTGGGGCCGCGCCGTGGATGCCGTTCCAATACTGGCCCGAGGCGATGGGCATGCCGGAAATGGCAAAGAACTTGTTCAGCTCATCATAGGTCGCCGTGAGGCCCCCTCTTCTGGCCGCCGCCACGGCAGCGCCCACCTTCATGGTCTTATCGCACTGGCTGCTGTAGAACAGCCGGGTGAGAAACGCCACCAGCGTCGCGTTGGCGGAAGCGAAATACACCGGGCTTCCCACCACGATACCGTCGCACTCCGCGAATTTGGGAGCGGTTTCGTTGACAATGTCATCAAAGACGCATTTTCCCGTCTGCTTGCACTTGCGGCAGCCGATGCAGCCCCGGACGGCCTTGTTCCCAACATGAATGATCTCCGTCTCAATGCCCTCGGCCTGGAATACCGCTTCCATTTCCCCCAGGGCCAGGGCGGTATTTCCCTTGGCGTTGGGGCTTCCGTTGATCAGAAGTACCTTCATTACGCATCCTCCTTCTCAAATTCCGCGGCGACTTCCACCAGCAGATCCCGAATCTTCAGGTGCTGGGGGCAGATCTCCTCACAAGCCCCGCATTTCAGGCAGTCGCTGGCCTTGGTGCCCTCACCGGTGAGCACATTCTGATAGTAATACACACTGTTCCAGTTGTTGAAGACCTTCTTCCGGTTCATGCAGGCAAACAGCGCCGGAATATCGATTCCCTTGGGGCAGCGCTCGGTGCAGTAGCGGCAGGCGGTGCAGGGAATCAGGCCCTGGCTGCGGAAAATGGCGCACACCTGATCCACCGCCTCCCGCTCCCGGTCATCCAGGGGCTTAAACTCCTTCATGAAGCCCACATTGTCGCGGATCATGTCCATATTGCCCATGCCGGAGAGCACCATCCACACACCCTCCTGGCTGGCGGCGAATCGGATGGCGTAGCTGGCGTTGGAGCCGCCCTTCAGCTCGTCAAAGACCATCTGGGCCGCGGGGGGCAGATTCACCAGGGAGCCGCCCTTCACCGGCTCCATGATGATGGCGGGCTTTCCGTGCTTCCGGCAGACTTCCAGACACTTCCGGGACTCCACGGAGGGGTCCTCAAAGTCCACATAGTTCAGCTGGATCTGCACCACCTCCATCTGGGGATATTCCGTGAGAATCTGATCCAGAACCTGGGCCTTGTCGTGGAAGGAAAGGCCCACATGCCGAACCTTCCCCTCCTGACGCAGCTCCAGCGCCGTTTCGTAAGCCCGGCAGCGCTTGTACTTCTCAAAGACATCCTTATTCTGGGCATGCATCAGGTAGAAGTCGAAATACTCCACCCCGCAGGCCTCCAGCTGGCTTTGGAACAGGGGCCGGATTTCCTCCTGGCTTTGGAAGTAGTTGTTGGACAGCTTGTTGGTCAGCACATAGCTTTCCCGGGGATGGCGGGAGGTCAGGCAAGCGCGGATCGCCGTCTCGCTCTTGCCGTCCAGGTAGCCGTGGGCCGTGTCAAAATAGTTGAATCCCGCCTCCAGGAAGGCGTCCACCATGCGGCAGAATTCCTCGGTATCCACTTCGCCGTCCTTCATAGGCAGGCGCATACAGCCGAAGCCGAAATTTCCCTTCACCTTTTCAAACTGGGTAAGCATTCTTTTTTCCTCCTATTGACATTCTTTTCCAGTGTGATATAGTGATAGTGTACCACTCGGTAGTTACTACCGGTCAAGTGTCATTTTTTACAAAAATGGGGTTGATCCTTTGTACACTATGAAGGAAGCCTGCGTCCAAACCGGCCTGGGCTATGAAACGCTGAAATTCTATTGCAACCAGGGCCTTGTCCCCAATGTCCGCCGGGACCAGCAGAACCGGCGGATCTTCTCGGAATCGGACATTGCCTGGATTCGCTCCCTGGAATGCCTGAAAAACTGCGGCATGGGCATCCGGGAGATGCAGGAGTATATCTCCCTGTGCCTGGAGGGTCAATCCTCCATCCCCCATCGGAAGGAAATCCTGGAGCGCAAACGCCAGGAGCTGGAGCAGGAGCTCTCCCGCATCCGGGAGAGTATCGCCTATATTGACCGCAAGCAGCGCTTCTACGATGATGTTCTGTCCGGAAAAACCCCTTATGTCAGCAATCTGATTCCAAACAAATAAAGGAGAAAGTTCTTAATGGACCGCAAACGCTTTTACGGCAAGCTCCTCCCGCTGATGCTGCCCATCGCCTTCCAGAGCCTGATGCTCTCCCTGGTCAGCGCCTCGGATACGCTGATGCTGGGGCTGGTGGATCAGGCCAGCATCTCCTCCGTGTCCCTGGCAAGCCAGGTCTATTTTGTGTTCAGCCTGTTCATCTACGGCCTCACCGGAGGAGCCAGCATTCTGGCGGCCCAGTATTGGGGCAAGGGCAGCCGGGAGGCGGTGGAACAGGTGTTCGCCCTGCTGCTGCGGCCCCTGGCCCTGGCAGGAGGGGTGTTCTCCTTCTGCGCCCTGGTGATCCCGGAGACCATCATGGGCCTGTTCACCCCCGATCCCCAGCTCATTGGCCTGGGCGCGGGGTATCTGCGGGTGGTGAGCATGTCCTACCTTCTGGACGGCATCAGCAACAGCTACCTGTGCATGATGCGAAACACCGGCCGGGCCGGTACCGCCTCCCTGATTACCTCGGTGGGGGTGGTGCTGAACATCCTGCTCAACGCCGTGCTGATCTTCGGTCTTCTGGGAGCACCCCGAATGGGCATTCAGGGTGCCGCCCTGGCCACGGTCATCACCAGATTCCTGTGCCTAATCTGGGCCGTGGCAGACAGCGTCCGGGTGGGTGAAATCCGGCTCCGGGGAAAGTACCTGTTCGCCCTCCGCCTGAGCCTGCGGCGGGACTTCTGGCACTACACCCTGCCGGTGTTTTTCAACAATCTGGTCTGGGGCGTGGGCATTACCATGGGCTCCGTGATTCTGGGCCACCTGGGCACCGACGCGGTGGCCGCCAACTCCATCGCCATGGTGGTGAAAAATCTGGTGGCCTGCCTGTGCATGGGCCTGGGCAGCGGCGGCGCCATCCTGGTGGGCAACGAGCTGGGCGCGGGCCGTCTGGACACCGGCAAGCTCTACGGAGAAAAGGTGGTCAATCTCTCCATTCTCGCGGGTCTGGCCTCCGGGGCGGTGCTCATTGCCCTGACCCCTGTAATCTTGTCCCTGGCGGAGATAACCCCCCAGGCCAGCGGGTATCTGCGCTGGATGATCGTGGTATGCGCCGGAAATCTTGTGGGCATGTCCCACAACACCGCCACCATCAGCGGCATCTTCTCCGCCGGAGGGGACACCCGCTTCGGTCTGATCTGCGACATCATTACCCTGTGGTGCATCGTGGTGCCCCTGGGACTGCTGGCGGCCTTCGTATGGAAATGGCCGGTGCTGGCAGTGTATGTACTCATCAACATGGATGAAATTGTCAAGCTTCCCGCTGTGCGGATTCACTACCGAAAATACAAGTGGGTCAGGGATCTGACCCGGGAAGGAGAAACCCTATGACCAATCCCCAGCGCCGGGACGCCCAGCTTCCCTATATCTCCGACGAAGCCGTGATGGAGGAGCAGCGCCGTTCCCGTACCGTCCTGCAAAGACTGAACACCATCGACATGAGCGATTTTGAGGGCATTGCCGCCCTGGTCCGGGAGCTGCTGCAAACCCAGGAGGACCCCTTCATCAATCCCCCCTTCTACTGCGACTACGGCAATCACATCAAGGTCGGCAAGAATTTCTTCGCCAACTACAACTGCACCTTCCTGGATGTGGCGACCATCACCTTCGGAGACAACTGTCTCTTAGGTCCCAACGTGGCCATCTATACCGCGGGCCATCCCGTCCACCCCCACAGCCGAAACAGTCGCTATGAGTACGGCATCGCCGTCACCATCGGCAATGACGTGTGGCTGGGGGGCAACACAGTGGTCTGCCCCGGGGTCACCATCGGCGATGGCTGCGTCATCGGCGCTGGCAGCGTGGTGACGAAGGACATCCCGCCCTATTCCATCGCCGCCGGAAATCCCTGCCGGGTAATCCGAACCATCACCGACGAGGACCGGAAATACTATTTCCGTGACCGGGCCTTCGACGACGAAGCCTGGGCCGCCATCCAGCGGGGAGAATAAAGAAGCACACCGCGAACCGCCCCCAAGGCAGGTTCGCGGTGTTTTGCTGTCGATTACTCAGATAAATTGCTGTTTGCCGGCGGGGCCGCGGCCAATGCGTTACGGACCCTGTGTGGTCGTCGTACATCCTTTGGGCCCCTCGACCGGTACTGCTTAGGTAAATTGTTGTTTACACTACACATTTCAAATTTCCTGTCATTGCGAACCAGCGCGCACGCTGGTGTGGCAATCCCCCGGTTGAAAGGAACCAGGTATCGATTACCGCCAAAAATCGCAGCGGCTCCCACTCTTCCGGGCACTTTTCGGTACATTATCCCTCTAACCGGGGGATTGCCACGCCAGTTTGCGAACTGGTTCGCAATGACAGCGTTTTTTCGGGTGCGCACGCGTAAACAACAATTTACTGTCCCAATCCAATCACGCTGTCAGTCATCCAGCCACGGGCGCTGCTTCACCGGATGTCGTAGACGCTGCGCACACTCAGCTGCCCGGGCACGCCCCGGACGATCTTCACCCGGCGCTCTCCGGCGTCCATGTCGAAGTAGTTGTCCTCCAGCACGGTGTCCGCGCCGCACTGAATCTCCACACTGCGGGCATAGCTTTTCGCCGTGACCACAATCTCGTCCCCCTCCAGCCGGGCCTCCAGCTTGGGATCCAGGAACCGGAAGTGCTTGGGAGCGCAGAACAGAACGCTGCCCCGGCTGATAACCGTTCCCGCCTCGTCGGCCAGCTCATAGGAATAGTAGCAGCCGTAGGTGTCCTCTCCGCTGAAATCCTGCTTGGGCAGCCACACCGCGCTTAAGGCTTCCGCCTCCACCGGGAATTCCCCTTCGGCAATCACAGATGCGTCCGGACGGCGCAGGCTCCACCGGGCCGTACCCCGGAAAGACCCCCGGGTTTCGTTGCACACGGAAAGCCGGGCGGATTTTTCCAGCTGGAAGGGCTCAGCATTCACGTTGGTATTCTGGGACAGGGTGCCCTCCTCGTGGCAGGAGATCATCACAGGCGCGAAGAACCGCTTGGCGTAGTAGTGCAGGGCCTTCCACCGGCCATAGTAGTCGATGCTGGCCCAGCTGGCCACGGGCCAGCAGTCGTTGAGCTGCCAGATCACGCTGCCCATGCACCGGTTACGGTTCCGCCGCCAGTGCTCCACGCCGTACTGCATGGCCTGGGCCTGGAGCAGCTGGGAGGCATACACCAGCGTGTCCAGACTGCCCGGATACAGGTACATCTGGGACAGGTAGTAGACGATCCGGCCGTTGGCGGAGGCGTTGCGCTGGTGCTTCTCCATCACATAGGAGAACACATTCCGGTCCTCGGGAAGGGTAAAGCTTTCAATGGTTTCCATGCAGGGGAAGGACTGGAAGCCGAACTCCGACACATACCGGAAGTAATAATTTCGGTAGTCAGGGAAGGGCTTCATGCCGTGCCACACGTCCCAATAGTGGACATCGCCCCGGGTCTCATCGTTGGGGTTATCAAAGCTGCCGCCGCTGGAGGGGCTGGCAGGCCAGTAGAAGGCCTGGGGATCCTCCCGCTTCACCACCTTGGGCAGGATATACTCGTACATTTTAATGTAGTCGGCTTTCTGCCGGGGTTTGGATACCCACAGATTCCTGTCCACAAACATCTCCATCTCATTGTTTCCGCACCACAGTGCCAGAGACGGATGATGACGGAGCCGACGGATGTTGTCCTCAAACTCCCGGGTAATGTTCTCCTCGAACTCCTCCGTCAGGTTGTACACGGCGCAGGCGAACATGAAATCCTGCCATACCAGGATGCCCAGCTCGTCGCAGATGTCGTAGAAGAAATCGTCGGGATAGTATCCGCCGCCCCATACCCGGACAGTATTCATGTTGGCTTTCCTCGCGTCCTCCAGCAGCCGCCGGGTGCGCTCCGGATTCACCCGGGGCAGCAGATTGTCCTCGGGAATATAATCCGAGCCCATGGCGAACACATCCACACCGTTGACGCAGTGGGCAAAGGACTCGCCCCATTCATCCTTCTTTCGGGACACGGTCATGGTGCGAAGGCCGATTCTCCGGCTCCAGCGGTCAAGCACCTCTGCGTCCCGGGTCAGCTCCACCTCCACGCGGTACAGCGGCTGCTCCCCGTAGCCCGCGGGCCACCAGAGCTTGGGATTGTCAATCCGGACCTCCAGGCCCTCATAACGCTCCCCATCCGGCCCGGTAACCACCGCGCGAACCTCCACCGCCGCGTCGTTCAGGAGGATTAGGTTGGTGTGCATCTTCAAGGTCACCGCCCCATTCTCATGGAGCTGCTCCACCCGCACGTCCCGGATCCGGGCCGTGCTGAACCCCACCAGGGAAATATCCCGCCAGATGCCCGCGTCCGGCAGCCGGGGACCCCAGTCCCAGCCGAACATGCAGTGGGCCTTCCGGATCAGGGGGAAGCCCACCATGGCGTCGTCTCCGCCGTCCGCCGGGTCGGCGGCATAGGCCTCTTTAATGAACTTGGTGGGAGAAGCAAACAGGACTTCGATCCGGTTCTCCCCTTCCCGCAGAGCATCCTTCACATCAAACTCCCAGGTTCTGTGCATATTCCGGGCTTCCCCTACCAAAATTCCGTTGATCCGGATGGTTGCCAGGGTATCCAGTCCCTCCGCCCGCAGCAGCACCCGCTCCTCCCGCAGAAGCTCGGGCTTCACCTGAAAGCCCCGGCTGTACAGGAAGTCATGGTCCATCAGCTTCAGCGCTTCATTTTCATTATCCCTGTAAAAGGGATCCGGGATTTTTCCTGCCGTCAGCAGATCGTTGTAAACGGAGCCGGGAACCGTCGCGGGAACGCCGCGGAACAGGTTTTCCGATACATCCAGGGTCCAGAATCCGTTTAAAGTCATGGTTTTCATGGGGTACCTCCGAAAACGTTTTAGTTTTTCTTGTTTTTTCCTCATTTACTATAATTCAGTCTTCCGGCATTGTCAATAATCAGTATCTCCTTACGTCGAATTTTTTTGTGCCGGTTGCGCAGTCAGTTGAATTATTCACGAATTTGTCGCCTTTCAGAAAAACTTTTTTATTCCCTATTGACAGATCGGTGATTATTGATTATAATCAATTTACGAAAACGATTTAGTCCTTCAGGGGGTGTGGCGGTGGTAACCATCAAAATGGTGGCGAAGCAGTGCGGCTTCTCCGTAGCCACCGTCAGCAAGGCGCTCAACGGTGCCAGCGATGTCAGCGCCGAAACCGCCGCCCTGATCCGTGCTGTCGCCTCGGACATGGGCTATACCCCCAATTCCGCCGCCCGGGCACTGAAAACAACCCGCAGCTATAACTTCGGCGTTCTGTTTGAGGATGCCACCAACTCCGGGCTGACGCACGAATTCTTCTCCCACATCCTCCAGAGCTTCAAGCACCGCAGCGAGGAGCTGGGCTATGATATTTCCTTCATCAGCAACCGTCTGGGCGGCCGGAGCGTAAGCTACACCGAGCACGCCCGCTACCGCAATTACGACGGCGTTCTCATTGCCTGTGTGGAGTTCCGGGACAGCGCTGTTCTGGAGCTGGCCTCCTCCGGCATCCCGGTGGTTGCCGTGGATTATTCCTTCCACCGCTGCGGCAGCATTCTTTCCGACAACATTCAGGGTATGCGTGACCTGGTTTCCCATGTCCACAGCCTGGGCCATCGCCGCATTGCCTTCATTCACGGGGAACTTACCGCTGTCACCCGGGACCGGATTACCGGCTTCCAGCGCCAGTGCCTGGAGTTGGGGATCGACATTCCCAAAGAGTACATGGTGGAGGGCCGCTACCACAGCCCCGATGTTTCCGGGGAACTCACCCGGCAGCTGATGGCGCTGCCCAACCCCCCCACCTGCATCCTCTATCCCGATGATATTTCCTATATCGGCGGCTTCAATACCCTGGAGCGCATGGGGTTGTCCGTTCCCGGAGATGTTTCCGCGGTGGGCTATGACGGCGTCAACATGAGCCAGGTCATCACCCCCCGGCTCACCACCCTGCGTCAGGACGCGAAAGCCATGGGTGCCCAGTCTGCGGAGGAGCTGGCCCGGGCGGTGGAGGAGGGAATCTCCTACGTCCCCAAAACCATCGTCATCCCCGGCTCTCTTGTCCCCGGCGAAACCGTAAAGCGCATCGGCTGATCCCCCGTATCCCACCCCGGCAGGAAGAAAAATTGTTGTTTACAGTTGCGCACTCAAAAAACGCTGTCATTGCGAGCCTTTTCAAACAACAATTTGTCGCCGCATCCCCCAAAGAAATCATCAATCCACCATCATGAAAAAAGGAGTACTCCTTTTTTCATGCCCTGCATATGCAGGGCGCAAAACCGTAGTCGTGCCCGGGGCGTACCCGGACATAACATATTAAAAGGAGGAATCATCAATGAAAAAGACCCTGGCCCTGTTGATTGCTGTGGTTATGGTCGTCGGCCTGTTCGCCGCCTGCGGCAGCAGCCCCGCCCCCGCCGAAACCAAGGCAACCGAAGCCCCCGCCGCCACTGAGGCCCCCGCTACCGAAGCCCCGGCCACCGAGGCTCCCGCCGAGCCCACCGTCGAGCTGCCCCGGAACGAAACCCTGTATTTCGCCGGACAGCAGTGGGGCACCGTGAACTCCTGGAACGTCATCGGCACCAACCAGAATAACTCCATGGCCATTGCCGGCAACGCCGGCGGCTACCGCACTCTGATGTTCGAAACCCTGTACATGTTCAACTTCATGGACGGCTCCATGCAGCCCCTGCTGGCTGACGGCGACTATGCCTGGAACAAGGACATGACCGAGCTGACCCTCGCCATCAAGCCTGTTGCCAAGTGGTCCGACGGCACCCCCGTCACCGGCGCTGACGTTGTCCGCACCTTTGACATCGGCGTGCAGATCGGCAACAACACCGGCACCGGCTACGGTGCTTACATCGCCGGTATCGAGGCCGACGGTCTGAACGTCACCATCAAGGCCGCTCTGGATGACAACGGCAATCCCGTCAATCCCCTGAAGGTTCTGGACTTCCTGACCGGCACTCCCATCGCCCAGGCTGCCTGGATCGACACCGTGGTTGCCCGCTGCGGCAATGACACCGTCGCCATCCTGAACGATCCCGGTGAAGACGTTGTTTGGTCCGGCCCCTACACCAAGTACTTCTCCGACGATCAGAAGGTCGTTCTGATCCGCGACGACAACTACTGGGGCCAGGATGCCTCCATGTGGGGCAAGCTGCCCGTTCCCAAGTACATCGCCCATGTGATCTACGCCGACAACCCCGCCGGTGAGACCGCTCTGAAGGCCGGCGAAGTCGATGTCTGCCAGCAGTTCATCGGCAACATCCAGAACCTGTGGCTGAAGGATGGCCTGCCCATCTCCACCTACTACGAAGAAGCTCCCTACGGCGTCTGCCTGACCATGCCCACCGCGTGGTACAACATGAACGTCCCCGTCCTGGCTGAGAACGTTGCTCTGCGTAAGGCCATTGCCATGGCCGTTGACTATGACACCATCATTGCCAACGCTATGACCAACCAGTCTCCCTCCTTCGCCGATGTCCCCCGCAGCGTTATGAACCCCACCGCCGGTGAGCAGGCTCTGTACGACCATGACGCCGTGGCTGACCTGCAGTGGGCCGGCAACGACATCGAAGGTGCCAAGAAGCTGCTGGACGATGCCGGTATTGTGGACTCCGACGGCGACGGCTGGCGTGAGTGGAACGGCGAGAAGATCTCTCTGAACGCCGTCTGCCCCAACGGCTGGACCGACTGGCAGGCCTCCATGGAAGTGGTTGCCGCTGCCGGTGAGAAGATCGGTGTGGAAATCACCACCCTGTACCCCGAGTGGTCCGTCTATCAGACCGTGTTCACCAGCCCCACCCAGACCGAGTACCAGATCTACATGTGGTCTCCCGACGCCGCTTCTCCCTCCAACCCCTGGCAGCGTGTCAACCAGCTGATGGGCAAGGTCTTCGTCGGTGTTGAGAACAACTGGTCCGGCAACTGGGGCCAGTACGTCAACGACGAGGCTGACGCTCTGATCGCCAAGATCCCCATGACCACCGACGCTGAGGAGCTGAAGGCTCTGTACACCGAGCTGACCAAGATCTACCTGACCGAGGTTCCCAGCTTCTCCCTGATGTATCGTCCCTCCGTGTTCCACGCCGTCAACGAGTCCGTCTGGACCAACTTCCCCTCCGGCGATGACGGCCGCAACATTCCTCCCGCAGACTGCACCGACGGTTACGGCATCGCGGCTCTGTATGAGCTCGAGCTGGCCGGCTAATACCTGATTGAAAGAAGAGGCCATGCTCCCTCGTGGAGCATGGCCCTTCCGCATAGAAGCCTCTGAACAGGCCACAGCCCCACATACGGGGCTGCACCGGTTTGTTTACAGCTTTCTCAAAAAGGAGGAATGAGAGATGGGTCAACCCAACGAAAAAACAAGGGCGTTTCTTGCCCGCACCAAAGGCTACAGAAAGTATTTTGGAAAAAAGCTTCTGTGGTTTGTCATCACCTTTGTGGTGGCTGTCATTCTGAACTTCTTCCTGCCCCGGATGATGCCCGCGGATCCCGTGGCTGCCATCACCGGTAAAATGGCCTCCGGCATGACCGATGCCTCCGCCGTCCAGGAGATCTACAAGCGCTATGAGGAAGAATTCGGCACCAACAAGCCCATGTGGCAGCAGTTCCTGCTGTTCTGCAAGAACGCGCTGCACGGCGACTTCGGTACCTCCTTCAGCCAGTACCCCCGCCGGGTCAGCGATATTATCTCCAGCGCCATCGGCTGGACCATCGCCCTGCAGCTTCCCGCCATTCTGGTTGGCTGGCTTCTGGGAAACCTCCTGGGTGCGCTGGCGGCCTACATCCGGAAAGGCTTTGATAAGGTCCTACTTCCCGTATCCCTGTTCATGAGCAGCATTCCCGCCTTCGGTATGGCAGTTATTTTGCTTGTGGTATTCGCCGTGAACCTGAAATGGTTCCCGGTATCCGGAGGCTATAATTTCGACATGATCCCCAACCTCAGTTGGAGTTTTATAAAGTCTGTCATTGTCCACTACCAGCTTCCCTTCTGGTCCATCGTACTGATCTCCATCGGCGGCCAGGCCGTGGGCATGCGCTCCATGTCCATCTACGAGCTGAACGCCGACTATGTCAAGTACGCCCGTTTCCTGGGCATCAAGGACCGGAAAATCGTGGGTTATGTATTCCGCAACGCCATGCTGCCCCAGATCACCGGCCTGGCCCTCTCCATCGGCACCATGATCGGCGGCGCCCTGGTGGCGGAGATCATCTTCTCCTATCCCGGCCTGGGCTCCACCATGTATGCCGGCGTCACCGCCGCGGACTACCCCCTGATTTCCGCCACCACGTTGATCATCACCGTTATGGTGCTGATTGCCAACTTCCTGCTGGACATCATCTACGGCTTCATCGACCCCAGAGTCAAGGCCGCCCAGTTCGACTGATGGGAGGGACTGAATATGAAAAATACACTTCGTCAGGTCTTCCATTCCTCCAAATTTGTGGTTGGCTTCTGCATCTTCGCGGCAATTCTGCTGACCATGATTATTTACCCTCTGTTCAACCCCGGCAGCCCTCTGGAGATGATCGGTGTGGGCACCTTCGCCAAGCCCGGCACCTATGTCTCTCTGTATGACGCCACCAAGACCCCCACCGAAACCCTCCGGCTTTCCGATGCGGATGACAAGCGCATTGCCGCCAGCCTGAGCCAGGACGACCGGATCGCCATGGTGGAGTGGTTCACCATTATGGAAATCGATGTATCCGACCTGGACATCAGCGATACCGACGCGCTTCTGGCTCTGTGGCGGGAACACTATGATCCCTCCGTCAAGCCCAAGGGCATGACCATGGCCAAGCGCAACTACTATAAGCGTCTGAACAACGCCCTGCTGGAGCTCCGGAGCGCGGACACCATCATCATCGCCGATACCGACGAGGAAACCGGCGCTCTGGTGGAAAAGAGCAAGATTACCAAAACCGACTATGTCAACGTCAGCTCTGTGGCCAATGTGAAGGTGCTCCCCCTGGGCACCGACAACTTCGGCCGGGATGTGCTGAAGGAGCTGGTTTCCGCCACAGGTACCTCCATCCTCATCGGCATCATCGCGGGTACCGTGGCCACCCTCATCGGCCTGACCCTGGGATTGCTTGCCGGCTATGTGGGCGGGTTTGTGGATGACTTCATCATGTTCATCACCAACATTTTCACCGTCATCCCCAGCTTTGTGCTGCTGATTCTGATTTCCTACTCCCTGGGCCAGGAGCAGCGTGGCGCCACCGTGGTTGCAGTGGTCATCGGCTTCACCAGCTGGACCTGGACCGCCCGAAGCGTCCGCAGCCAGGTCATCTCCCTGCGCAACCGGGACCATGTGAACCTGTCGAAGCTCTCCGGTCACAGTCTGGTCCGCATCGTCCTGACGGACATTCTGCCTTACATCGCCTCTTATGTGGTGATGGCCTTCATCCTCCAGGTTTCCTCCGGTATTCTGGCCGAGGCACAGCTGAGCCTGCTGGGCCTGGGACCCAAGACCACCGAGGTTCCCACCCTGGGCCTGATGATGAACTGGGCCATGCTCTACTCCGCGCATACCAACGGCTCCTGGTGGGCTTACTTCCCCGTCATCCTGACCATCGCTCTCATCTCCTTCTCCCTGAATCTGATGAATACCGGTCTGGATCAGGTGTTCAATCCCACCCTGAGAGATTAAGGAGGCCACTATGGGAAAGAAAATGCTGGAGGTCCGCGACCTCAAAACCAAGTACATCACCCGCTTCCACGAGGATGTCTACGCCGTGGACGGCGTGTCCTTCTCCATTGAAGAGGGCAAATCCCTGGGCATCGCCGGTGAGTCCGGCTGCGGCAAATCCACCCTGGCCCTTTCCATGATGGGCTACTACTTCCCGCCCCTGCACTACATCAGCGGCGACATCATCATCGACGGCCAGAACATTTCCGGCATGAATCCCGATGATGTGCGCAAGAGCATCCTGGGCCGGGAAATCGCCTACATTCCCCAGGCGGCCATGAACGCCCTGAACCCCACCCAGCGGATCATCCGCTTTGTGGAGGACGTGATCCGGGCCCACGACCCCAAGGCGGACAAGAAGGAAATCCGGGAGCTGGCGGAAGCCCGCTTCGCCGAGCTGGGCCTGCCCCCCACGGTTCTGAACCGCCACGCCGTGGAGCTGTCCGGCGGCATGAAGCAGCGTACCGTCATCGCCGTTTCCACCATCCTGAATCCCAAGGTCCTCATCGCCGATGAGCCCTCCTCCGCCCTGGATGTCACCAGCCAGAAGATGGTTATCAAGATGATGCGCGAGCTCATGGAGAAGGGCTACATCAAGTCCATGCTCTTCATCACCCACGAGCTGCCCCTGCTGTACAACGTCACCGACGACATCATGGTCATGTACGCCGGTCAGATTGTGGAGAAGGGCACCGCCAAGGAAATGGTCTTTGACCCTGTCCACCCCTACTCCCACGGCCTTATGGGCTCCATTCTGGTTCCTGAGGAGGGCACCCGGGGCAGTAAGCTTACCGCCATCCCCGGAACGCCTCCCAACCTGAAGAAGCCCCCCAACGGCTGCCGCTTCGCGGAGCGCTGCAAGTACGCGACTCCCGAGTGCCGGTTCTACTCCATCCCTGAAAAGAGTTTCGACAATCAGCGTATGTATCGCTGCCTCAAAGGCGTGGACGAGCTGAAGGAGGTGTACGCTCATGAGTGAAGTGGTACGTAAAGATTTTACCAACGCGCCTCTGTGCCTCTCCGGACGGGGTGTGGCCAAGATTTTCGGCATGGGCAACAACAAAACCACCGCCGTGGACTATGTGGATTTTGACTTCCACGAGGGCGAGTTCGTCTCCATCGTGGGCGAGTCCGGCTCCGGCAAGACCACCCTGTCCAAGATGCTGCTGGGCCTGCTGACCCCCTCCGACGGCGAAATCCTCTTCCAGGGCAAGCCCCGGGATATCTCCACCGGCCGCAAGCGCAAGGAATACTGGAAAGGCATTCAGGCCATTTTCCAGGACCCCTTCTCCTCCTTCAATACCTTCCAGAAGATCGACACCGTGCTTCTCGACTGCATCAACATGCGGGGCGGCCGGAATCTTCCCAAGGAAAAGAAGATCGAAATGATGACCGAGGCCTGCTCCTTCGTCAATCTGAAGTTCGCGGAGCTGACCAACAAGTATCCCTTCGAGCTGTCCGGCGGCCAGATGCAGCGTCTGATGATCGCCCGGATCTTCCTGCTCCGGCCCAAGATTCTGCTGGCCGACGAGCCCACCTCCATGGTGGATGCCTGCTCCCGGGCCACCATTCTGGACATGCTCCTGAATCTCCGGGACGAAACCGGCATGACCGTCATCTTCATCACCCATGACATCGGCCTGGCCTACTACATCTCCGACACCGTCTACATCATGGAGCACGGCAAGTTCGTGGAGTTCGGCAAGGCGGACGAGGTCATCATCAATCCCAAGGCCGACTATACCAAGCGCCTGATCAGCGACGTTCCCAAGATTCACGAGGAGTGGGACCTGTCCACCGTGGATCTGCTGAACGCCTGAAAAAACCGGAAGGAGAAGTGACATGGATATCAAAGCAATTGTTTCCCAGATGACCCTGGAAGAAAAGGCAGGCCTTTGCTCCGGCCTGGACTTCTGGCACACCAAGCCCGTGGAGCGCCTGGGCGTTCCCGCGGTCATGGTTTCCGACGGCCCCCACGGCCTGCGCAAGCAGGACCTGCAGGCCGACCATCTGGGCATGAACGAGAGCATCAAAGCCGTGTGTATGCCCGCCGCCTGCGCCACCGCCGCCTCCTTTGACCGGGAGCTGATCGGAGAAATGGGCCGCTCCATCGGCAGCAGCTGCCAGCATGAGGAACTCAGCGTGGTGCTGGGTCCCGCCGTGAACATCAAGCGCTCCCCCCTGTGCGGCCGGAACTTCGAATATTTCTCCGAGGATCCCTATCTCGCCGGTGAAATGTCCGCGGCCTACATCGCCGGTGTCCAGAGCAAAAACGTGGGTACCTCCATCAAGCACTTCGCCGCCAACAACCAGGAGCACCGGCGCATGAGCTCCAGCTCCAACATCGACGAGCGGACGCTGCGGGAGATCTACCTGCCCGCCTTTGAGATTTCCGTGAAGAAATCCCAGCCCTGGACCGTGATGTGCTCCTACAACCGGCTCAACGGCACCTATGCCTCCGAGCATCCCTGGCTGCTGACCGAGGTGCTGCGGAAGGAATGGGGCTTTGAGGGCTACGTCATGTCCGACTGGGGCGCGGTTTCCAACCGGGTAGCCGGTCTGGCGGCCGGACTGGATCTGGAAATGCCCGCCTCCGGCGGCATCAACGATGCCAAGATCGTGGAGGCCGTCCGCAGCGGCGCTCTGGATGAGGCCATTCTCGACCGGGCCGTGGAGCGGATTCTCACCATCAACTACCGCTACCTGAAAAACGCCAAGCCCGAAACCCCCTGGGACAAGGAAGCCGACCATCTGCTCTCCGCCAAAATCGCGGGAGAGTGCATGGTGCTGCTGAAGAACGAGGACAATATCCTGCCCCTGAGCCGTGAGGACGACGTGGCCTTCATCGGAGAGTTCGCCGAAAAGCCCCGGTATCAGGGCGGCGGCTCCTCCCACATCAACAGCTTTAAGAAGACCTCCGCTCTGGACGCCGCCGAAGGCCTGAAGGTCACCTATGCCAGAGGCTACAATGCCGACGCCGACGAGGCCACCGATGAAATGATTGCGGAAGCGGTAGAAACAGCCCGGAAGGCCAAGGTGGCCGTGGTATTCGCGGGTCTGCCCGATGCCTACGAGTCCGAGGGCTATGACCGTCCCCACATGGGGATGCCCGCGTGCCAGAACCGGCTTATCGAGGCCGTGGCTCAGGCCAACCCCAACACCGTGGTGGTGCTGCACAACGGCTCCCCGGTGGAGATGCCCTGGCTTCCTAAGGTCAAGGCCGTGCTGGAGGCGTACCTGGGCGGTCAGGCCGTGGGCCTCGCCACCGTGCGGATTCTCTACGGCGATGTGAACCCCTCCGGCCACCTGGCGGAGACCTTCCCCGTGAAGCTCAGCGACAACCCCTCCTACCTGTACTACGGCGGCGAGGGCAACGAGGCCGACTACCGGGAGGGCGTGTTCGTGGGCTACCGGTACTATGACCGCAAGGATATGGATGTTCTCTTCCCCTTCGGCCACGGCCTCAGCTACACCACCTTCGCCTACTCCAACCTGCGCCTCAGCGCCCAGCGGATCACCGATCAGGATACCCTCACCGCCACCGTCACTGTCACCAATACCGGCTCCAGGGCCGGAAAGACCGTGGTGCAGCTGTACGTAGGCGACCCGGTGAGCAGCGTGTTCCGCCCCGTCCGGGAGCTGAAGGGCTTCGAGAAGGTGGAGCTGCAGCCCGGCGAGAGCAAGGACGTTTCCTTTACCCTCTGCAAGCGTGCCTTCGCCTACTGGAATACCCAGATTCACGACTGGTATGTGGAGTCCGGCGATTTCACCATTGAAATCGGCCAGTCCTCCCGCCGCATCGATGTGTCCGCCACGGTTCAGGTGGATTCCACCGCCCAGCTGCCCCGGCACTTCACCATGGATTCCATCATCATGGACATCATGGCCGATCCCAAGGCCGCAGCGGTCATTCAGCCCCTGGTCAGCGCCATCCTGAAAACCTTCAATCCCGAAGACGGCCAGGACAGCGATGCCGCCAAGGAGGCCATTTCCGAGGATATGACCATGGCCATGATTCAGTATATGCCCCTGCGGGGTATGCTGAGCTTCGGCGGAGGCGCCGTTGATCCCGCCGCCATCCAGGCCATGCTGGACGCCATGAACAACTAACCCCCACCGCTTACCGGAGGGCTCCCGGCGAGCCCTCCGGTAAATTGTTGTTTACACTATATGTTCCAAATAATCTGTCATTGCGAACCAGTCCGCAGACTGGTGTGGCAATCCCCCGGTTGAACGGAACCAAGTAACGATTACCGCCAAAAATCGCGACATCTCCCACTCTTCAGGGTGCTTTTCGGTACATTTCCCCTCTAACCGGGGGATTGCCACG
>JBJEYY010000035.1:0-3310 GCA_051887095.1 Faecousia sp.
GATTGCCACACCAGTGTGCGCACTGGTTCGCAATGACAGGTAATTTGTAACGCGCACTTACAAACAACAATTTCTCCGTCAGCTTCCTCAAGCCGACAACCCAAACCGGAAATGTACTACAGAAAGAAGGAATCCCCATGTCCATCGCTGAAAATGTCGCCCGGATCCGCCGGGAAATGGATGCCGCCGCCCTGGCCGCGGGCCGGGATCCAAAGGAAATCAAGCTCTGCGCCGCCACCAAAATGAATGACGCGGACGCCGTCCGCCAGGCCATTGCCGCAGGAGTGGACTGCTGCGGAGAAAACCGGGTTCAGGAACTGGTGCGCAAGCGTTCCGAGGATGCTTACCGGGGCGCTCCCGTCCACTTCATCGGACACCTGCAGACCAACAAGGTCCGCCAGGTGGTGGGGGCCGTGGATCTGATCCAGAGTGTGGGCAGTGTTAGGATTCTCACAGCCATCGATGCCGAGGCAAAGAAGCAGGGGCTTGTCCAGGACATTCTTCTGGAGGTCAACGTGGCCGGAGAGCCCGGGAAAACCGGCTTTGCCCCGGAGGAGGTGCTTCCACTTCTGGAGCAAATCGGCAATTTCTCAAACATTTGTATGAAAGGACTCATGGCAATTCCTCCGATTCCCCGAAATTCGGGAGATAATCTGTATTTTTTTCAAAAAATATCCCAGATATCTGTTGACATAAAGAGAAAAAAGTACGATAATGTCACAGTGGACTGTTTATCCATGGGGATGTCCGCTGACTTCACGGACGCCATCCGCAGCGGCGCAACCATGATCCGCATTGGGACCGCCATTTTCGGACCCAGAAACCACACCTAGGCTTCGGGCCGATCATGTGACAATACAGGAGGAAATACAGATATGAGTTTTTGGGATAATGTGAAGAAATTTGCCCAGCCCTATTCCGACGATGATTACGATGATTACGACGAGGATGAGGAGTACGAAGAGTACGACGAGCCCAGAGAACCCGCCCGCCGCTCCCGCCGTCCCGCCCCTGCTCCCGATCCCGAACCCGAGGAAGAGGACGATTATGGATTTGGTCCCATGACCACCAGCACCGGCGTTTCTTCCCCTGTTTCCGCCGCTCCCGCCGCCGGCGTGTCCTCCGGCAGCTTCGGTGCCCCGGTGCTCAGCGTGAACAAACCCGCCGCCAAGCAGGAGGTTGTTCTGTTCCGCCCCAACAGCTTTAACGACATCACCAAGGCCGCCGACGATCTGTGCGCCAACAAGGCCGTGGTGGTCAACATGGAGGGCGTGGACAAGGCCATGGCCCGCCGGGTGGTGGACTTCCTCTCCGGCTCCGTTTACGCGCTCCAGGGCTCCGTTACCAAGATTGCCCAGTCCGCCTACCTGTTCTGCCCCCACAACATGGACGTTGTGGGCGACCTGGAGAGCATTCAGGCGGAAGTGGAGAGCTACATTTAAGGAACGTTTATTCTCCGGCATCCGTGTCTGCCCAACTCCCCTGAAATCCTATGAAGGGTATCCCGCGGATTCCGGTATCATCACCAGAGAGGGGAACATATATGTTTACACCGCAGCAAATTGATCAGATTTCCTTTACCCAGGCCAGAAAGGGCTATAATATGGAAGAGGTTGACGCTTTCCTGGAGCCCCTGACCGAAGATTATGTGACGCTTTACAAGGAGAACGCCCTGCTCAAGAGCAAGATGCGTGTTCTGGTGGGCAAGCTGGAGGAGTACCGCAAGAGCGAGGCCAGCACGAAGGACGCCATGGCCAACGCCCAGCGCACCTGTGACCGGATGGTTCAGGAAGCGGAGGAGAAGTGCGCCAGGATGCTGAGGGACGCCAACGCCAATGCTGCCGCCGCTGCCAGAAACGCCAAGTCCGCCGATTCCCTGGTGGCCGCCGAGAATGCCCGGGTGGAGGAAGCCCGCAAGACCGCTGCCGCCCACATCAACGAGATTCAGGAGCAGATGCGCACCTGCATCCAGGCCCTGGAGCGGATCAAGGGTGCCAACGCTCCCGCCGCTGCCGCCCCAACTCCCACCGCTGCCGCCCCGGCTCCCGCCGCCCCCGCGGCTGACGATGTCTACGACAGCGATGCCGTTGCCGATCAGATTTCCCAGAGCCTGGAGGCCCTGGTAGGCACCGCCGAGGAGAGCGCCCCCAAGGCCGAGCCCCGCCACCCCGTCCGGGACACCACCACCAGCAAGTTTGCCAACCTGAACCTTCAGTTTGGCCGCAACTACGATCCCACCCATAAGTAATTCTGACGATTTAAGTTAATACACAACGCCAGGATGAGGTCAGGTCGGCGTGAACACCCGCCTACAGAGAGCTGCCGGAAGGTGCAAGGCAGCAGGCAGGCCCCGCCGGTATCCCCTTGGAGCAGCGCACCGAACCCCTTTGGGACAAGTAGGCTGTGCCGGTTCGCGCCCGATACCGCGCCCCCGAGCGCCGGCTCACTGCCGGAACAAGAGTGGTACCGCAGAGGTTTGCACGCCTTTGTCTCTTACAAGAGACAAAGGCGTGCTTCTTGTTATTTGCTTGAACGACAATTTGTTGTTCAGCGCTCCAAAAAACACTGTCATTGCGAGCCAGTGCGCACACTGGCGTGGCAATCCCCGAAGAATTTAGGGCGGTTTTCGTTACGTTTCCCCTTTTTACCAGGGGATTGCCACACCACTTAAGCGGACTGGTTCGCAATGACAGAAAACTTGGAACGTGCAGTGTAAACAACAATTTATCTGCCCACCCCAATTCACCCAATCTTCTATGGAGGTAAGAAAACCCATGGACTACAAAAACACCATCATCACCCCGAAAACCGACTTCCCCATGAAGGCGGGCCTGCCCGCCCGGGAGCCGGGTATGCTCCAGCGCTGGCAGGAGCAGGACCTGTACAACGCCATGCTGGAAAAGAACAAGGGCCTTCCCCCCTTCGTGCTGCATGACGGCCCTCCCTTCTCCAATGGCTATATCCACATGGGCCACGCCCTGAACAAGACCCTGAAGGACTTCATTGTCCGCAGCCACGCCATGATGGGCTTCTACACCCCCTATGTCCCCGGCTGGGACAACCACGGTCTGCCCATTGAGCGAGCCATCGAGCAGTCCAAGAGCAAGCTGAAGAAGGATATGAGCGTTCCTGAGTTCCGCAAGGCCTGCGAGGCCTTTGCTGAGGACTTCATCCAGAAGCAGATGGAGGGCTTCAAGCGCCTGGGCGTGGTGGGCGACTGGGAGCATCCTTACCGGACTATGGATAAGCACTTCGAGGCCCAGGAGGTCAAGGTCTTTGGCCGGATGTTCGACAAGGGCTATATCTACAA
>JBJEYY010000036.1:0-3281 GCA_051887095.1 Faecousia sp.
TACGTTTCAAACACCAATTTGTCGGCTTGCTGACTTAAGCCGATAAGCACAATTGTCAATTATAAACACCACTGTGTTAAGCCGGGAGGCAAAGGAGAACATTATGGAACAAAAATTTGCCCTCGCCTGGGCAGCAGCCCGGGAGAAGGCTAATGAATTGGGGGTTCGGATGCGCCCCGTAAAGAACGAGGACGCCTTGGCACAGGCCGGACGCATCCTCTCCGGAGGCCGCTTCAGCGACGGGTTCTGGGAGCTGTCCCAGAAAGGACGGCTGGATTTATCCCTGGAGGCCCTGGCCGTGAACCCCAGGTTTACGGCCCTGTTCACCGACGATCAGGCCAACACCGCCCTGACCCGCCTTCTGGAAGCAGGCTACGGGTGGGGGAAATGAGAAGATGCCGCGAAAAGCGGCATCCTCCGTGAAATCGGGCCTTCGGCCCGGTGAAATCCGCCTTCGGCGGGTGAAATCCGGCCCCCGGCCGGGTGAAATCGCCCCACTGGGGCGGTTAAGGTGTCCCTTCGGGACAATTGAAATGCATTGGGGCGTGCCGGGAATATCCCGTCACGCCCTTTTGGATTGTCCGACAAATTGTTGTTGCCGAAAAAAACGCTGTCATTGCGAGCCAGTGCGCACACTGGCGTGGCAATCCCCCGGTTCTTCCGGAATCTTTGAAAAACGGACAAACGTCCTAACGAACCGTCCTGAATTGTTGGGGGATTGCCACAACCAGTCTGCGGACTGGTTTCGCAATGACAGTTCTAACGAACGTGCCAAACACCCATTCCCCGTCAGCCGTCCGCTCGTTCCGCGGCCAGGATGGGGGTGAGCATGGACTTTCCGAAGCGCTCCACGAACCGGGGGCATTTGACCAGGAAGGCGTAGTACACGTTGTATCCGCAGCCCAGCATTGTTTCGGTGTTGGCCATGCCCTTGGCCAGAATCACGTCCGATTCCCGGATGGCCCGGTCGGCATCAGCACCCAGCTGATCCAGCGGTGTGCCCGCGATGGTGCTGCCGCTGTCGATCACCGGGAAGGGAATCCCCACTGCCGCCGCGTCCTCCCTGGTGGCATCGTTGGCCGCAATGCCGCCCCGGACGCAGAAGGTAATGGTGAGCTGCGGGTAGGCCCGGGCCAGCTCCTCCGCCAGCACCCGGTCAAAGCCGATTTCCCCGGCGTTGTCCGTCAGATACAGAAGGGTTTTCGCCTTCTCCAGGTCCCGCCGCAGCCGCTGATAGGTATCCGCGTCCAGCTCTATCTCCAGGGCAGTTCGCAGCATTTTTTCCAGCTCCGCAAAGGAAACCTTCCCCTGCAGCGCGGAAAAGTCCAGGTAATTGCCCAGAATCGCCATTTGCAGTCCGGCAAGAACCGGGTCCGGCGCGGAGCGCACCGTCTCCCGGATGGTGTCCAGCCGCTCCAGGACAAACCGGTTGGACTGAAGCTTTTCCTCCCGGAACCGGTCGATAGGCAGGCCGTACATCCGGTTTAGAAGTTCCGAAACCCCGGGCCCCAGGTAGGGCGACGGGGCGCTCTCCGGCTGGGCCAGCATCAGACGCATCAGCTCCCGGGCAAAAGCAGTGGCCTTCGCCTCGTCCCCCAGGGGCTTTACCAGCTCCAAGTTCCGGCGCAGAAAGCACTGGATGCACTGGGTATCCATGGGAATGCTCATAAAAGGATCCTCCTGTTTGGATAGGTTGTTGTTTACAGCACTAAAAAAGAACTGTCATTGCGAACCAGTCCGCAGACTGGTGTGGCAATCCCCCAACTTTTCAGGGTGCTAATGTAGACGGAATTCCCGTTTTTCTGGGTTCTTGGAAGAACCGGGGGATTGCCACACCAGTGTGCGCACTGGTTCGCAATGACAGCATATTTTGTTACGCTAAACACTTCTTTCCCGGAAAATATCCGTCAGGTCGGCGGGGGTGTCCGCTTTGGCGATCCAGCCGTCGGGGGTGCCGAAGCCGTAGGCGGCCCAGACGAAGGGGATCCCGGCGTCCTTGGCCGCGTCCGCGTCCCCCTGGGTGTCGCCGATGTACGCAGCCGAGGTAATGCCATGCCGCTCCATCAGGGTGCGGATGGTCTGCCCCTTGGGCTTCCCGGTGTCCCCGAAGCACAGGTGACCCTGGATCAGCTCCCGGATGCCCAGCTTGTCCATGCAAAGCTCCGGGTAGCCGCTCTGGCTGTTGCTGACGATGAACAGCCGGTGATTCCGGGAAAGCGCTTCCAGAGCTTCCACGATGCCGGGGTAGCCGATCTTACAGGGATTCTCCTGCAGATACCGGTTTTCCCGGGCCATGCACCGCTCCATAAGGGCGTAGCGCTCCGGGCTGGGGATTTGGGACAGCAGCGCGTCGGCAATCTCCGTCATCACCTTGCCGAAGAGGCCCTTGAGGGTTTCCGCGTTGGTATACAGGTGCTCTAAGCCCTCGTCCCGGAGCTGCAGATTGTAGCCCTCGGCCACCAGGGCCCGGGAGTCCCACAGAGTTCCGTCAATGTCAAAAATCAGACTTTCGAAATGCATAATCCCTCCGACTGTTCCAGATGCCGCTGGATGGTTAACATAATCATATCCAGCGCCACGGTGTTCTTGCCCCCTTCGGGAACCACGATGTCCGCGAAGCGTTTGCTGGGCTCTACGTACTTTTCGTGCATGGGCTTGACGGTCTGCTGGTATTGCAGCAGCACACTCTCCAGGGTCCTGCCCCGCTTGTTCACGTCCCGCTTGATCCGGCGGCACAGCCGCACGTCCGCGTCGGTGTCCACGAAAATCTTGATGTCCATCAGATCCCGCAGCTGCTTGTTCTCGAAAATCAGAATGCCCTCTACGATGATGACCCGCTGGGGGACAATGAGCACAGTCTCGTCGGAGCGGTTATGGACGGCAAAATCATACACCGGGCACCGGATGGACTCGCCCCGGCGCAGCGCCTCCAGATGACGGGCCATCAGGTCCGTTTCCAGGGCGGCGGGCTCGTCATAGTTGAGCCTGCACCGCTCCTCATAGGGCAGCTCGTCGTGGCGGCGATAGTAATTGTCGTGGCTGAGCACGGTGACATCTCCCGCGAACCGGGCGATGAGGTTCTTCATCAGGGTGGTTTTTCCGCTGCCGGTGCCCCCGGCAATGCCGATGACCAGGATTTTGTTGTCCATAAAAAACCTCCAAATGCGCTGACAGTGGCCAGCATTCAGCAGTTTCATAAATTGGTGTTTGGCGCGTCGAGAAAACACTGTCATTGCGAGCCAGTGCGCACACTGGCGTGGCAATCCCCCAAGGTTTTAGGC
>JBJEYY010000037.1:0-3274 GCA_051887095.1 Faecousia sp.
TCAGGTACATGTCGTAGCCCACACTCATCATGTGGCCGGACTGCTCGGAGCCCAGAAGGTTACCGGCACCCCGGATCTCCAGATCCCGCATGGCGATTTTGAAGCCGGAGCCAAATTCGGCGAAGTCCCGGATGGCGGAGAGCCGCTTCTCGGCAATCTCCGTCAGATTCTTGTCCGGCTTGTAGGTGAAGTAGGCATAGGCGTGGCGGGTGGAACGGCCCACCCGGCCCCGGAGCTGGTGGAGCTGGCTCAGGCCGAACCGGTCGGCGTTTTCGATAATCAGGGTATTGGCGTTGGGAATGTCCAGGCCGGTTTCAATGATGGTGGTGCACACCAGTACCTGGATTTCCCCCTCGGCCATGGACTGCATCACATCCCCCAGGGCATCCTCCCCCATCTGCCCATGGGCCACGGCCACGGTGATGCCGGGGATCCGGCGGCGAAGAGCCCCGGCGCACTGGTCGATGGTTTCCGTCCGGTTGTGCAGGTAATACACCTGTCCGCCCCGCTCTACCTCCCGGCGGATGGCGTCGTCGATGATGGCGTTGTTATGCTCCATGACGAAGGTCTGCACCGGGTAACGGTCGGCGGGAGGTTCCTCCAGGGTGGACATATCCCGGATGCCGGAAAGCGCCATGTTCAGCGTCCGGGGGATGGGGGTGGCGGAGAGGGTCAGCACGTCCACGCCCTTAGAGATTTCCTTTAGGCGCTCCTTGTGGCTGACGCCGAAGCGCTGCTCCTCGTCCACGATGAGAAGGCCCAGGTCCTTAAACTCCACGCTCTTCTGCAGCAGCTTGTGGGTGCCGATGATCAGGTCCACACTGCCGGAGCGGAGATTCTGCAGGGTCCGCTGCTGCTGCTTGGGCGTGCGGAACCGGCTGAGCACGTCGATGTTCACCGGGAAGCCCCGGAACCGGCTGACGGCGGTCTGGTAATGCTGCTGGGCAAGCACCGTGGTGGGGACTAAGATGGCGGCCTGCTTGCCATCCATGACGGCTTTCATCACCGCCCGGAGGGCCACCTCGGTTTTGCCAAAGCCCACATCGCCGCAGAGCAGCCGGTCCATGGGGGTGGGGGATTCCATATCCCGCTTGATTTCCCCGATGCAGCGCAGCTGGTCGTCGGTTTCGGGATAGGGGAAATTGTCCTCAAACTCCTTCTGCCAGGGGGCGTCCGCGGCGAAGGCGTAGCCGGGCTGCCGCTTCCGGGCGGCGTAGAGCTGGATCAGCTCCCCGGCCATGTCCTTGGCGGCCTTGCGGGCCTTGGCCTTGGTCTTCTGCCAGGCGTCGGAGCCGATTTTGTTCAGGCGGACGTTGGCGTCCTCGCCGCCGCCTCCGATATACTTGCTGACGAGATCCAGCTGGGTGGCGGGGACAAAAAGGGTGTCGGAGCCCTGGTAGGCGATTTTAATATAGTCCTTGACGGCATTATCCACCTTGATCTGCTCCATGGCCACAAAACGGCCGATGCCGTAGTTCTCGTGAACCACCAGATCCCCGGGGGTCAGGTCCGTGAAGGAGTTCAGCTTCTGACGGTTGGTGGCGGTTTTCTTGGCTGCTTTCTTGGGAGGCTCCCGGTGGGCGATGAGCTGGCCCTCGGTGAGTACGGCAAGCTTGCTCATGGGGTATTCCATGCCATAGGGCAGGGAGCCCTCGGACAGAAGAATCTGGCCGGGCTTGGGGAGGCTGGTCAGGGGGATGCATAGAAACGCGGAGAGGCCCCGCTCCCGGAGCATCTGCTGCAGCAGCTCTGCCCGGCGGCGGGAGCCGCAGAGCACCAGGGAGCCGAATTCCATCTTCTGGTAGTGAGTCAGGTCGGCTGCGGCGGTGTCCAGATTGCCGCCGTAGCTGGGCAGCTGCTTGGCGGCGATGGGCAGCAGCACCTTGGGGGGGCACTCCTCCGGGTAAGCCGCTCCGCCGAAGGCATCAAAGTACACGACGATTCTGCCCCGAAGCCGGGCGCAGAAGTCCTCCCACTGGCAGACGAAGTCGCACAGCTCCCCGGCAACCAGACCGCCCTGGAGCATTCCGTCCAGCTGCATTCCAATCTCATCGGTGCGGGTCCGGGCGCTGCGGTGCAGAGCTGCGTGGTCACACAGCGCCCACACGGCATTCTCCGGAACGTAGTCCGCCGCGTTGGCACTCTCCGGGTAGATTAGGCTGAGATACCGGTCGGAGGCGGGGTTCGAAAGGCCGTTTTCATATTTCTCCAGATCCCGGGTCAGGGTAGCGATGAGGGGCTCGTTGAGATTTTTCCGCCTGCGCTGTCGGGAAATCAGGTTCCGAAGGTCCCGGCACAGGCCCTCCATCCCGCCGGGGTGGAGGTGGGGCTGGGTTTCCGCCACGGGGAGAATGGTGACAGAGTCGATGTTCTCGCTGCGGCGCTGGGTTTCCGGGTCGAAAAAGCCCATGGTGTCCAGCTCATCCCCGAAGAATTCCGCCCGGATGGGCATTTCCCCAGCCGGGGAAAAGATATCCACAATGCCGCCCCGGACGGCGAACTGCCCCGGGCCCTCCACCAGGCCGCACCGGCTGTAGCCGGCATCGGTGAGGTTTTGAATCAGGGCATCGATGGGGTATTCCCTGCCCACCTCCAGGGTGAAGGAGGCTTTCAGCAGGACGGATTTGGGCATGGTGCGAAGGCTCAGGGATTCCCAGGTGAGAATCTGCACCGGGGTTTTCCCGGAGGCCAGATCGTAAAGCTGCCGCAGGCGCTTCTGCTCCCAGGCTCTGGACACCACGGCGGCATCATAGAGGGTCAGCTCCCGTCCGGGGAGAATGGGGACGGTGTCCCCGAGAAAGCATTTTAAGTCCTCCTGGAGCCGCCGGGCGGCGATGTCGTCCTGGCAGACGATGACCAGGGGCCTGCCGCAGTCCCGTACAAGACCCGCAAGCAGGTGGCTGCGGTTGATCTGGCCCACGCCGGTAACGGCGGCGGTCTGCTCCTGGGCCAGGGACGACAGGAGAGTATTATATTCCGGTATGGAATGAAGCTGCGTGAGTAATTGTTCCATGAAGCTACCTCATAAAAGGTGTAAGATATGGGCATGGCTCAGCAGAGCGACAAATTGTTGTTTACACTACGCGTTTCAAATTTTCTGTCATTGCGAACCAGTCCACAGACTGGTGTGGCAATCCCCCGGTTAGAAGGGAAATGTATCGACAATTGCCTTACAGAGTTGCGAAACGTTACGATTTTTGTGGGAATCGTTACCTGATTCCATTCATCCGGGGGATTGCCACGCCAGTGTGCGCACTGGCTCGCAATGACAGCA
>JBJEYY010000038.1:0-3243 GCA_051887095.1 Faecousia sp.
TACGTTTCAAACACCAATTTGTCGGCTTGCTGACTTAAGCCGATAAGCACATTATCGTATTTCAGGTCGATTCAGACCGGTTTTCAAAACGGAACCATCGCCTGGGAATCTGTGAGGTAGCTTATGATTGACCATCTTGGCCGCAGGATCACCTACCTGCGCATCTCCGTCACGGAGCTGTGCAATCTGCGCTGCCGGTACTGTATGCCGGCGGAGGGCGTGTGCAAAAAAAGTCACAGCGACATGCTCACCGAGGACGAAATGATCCTGGCGGTGGAGGCCGCCGCGTCCCTGGGCATTACCAAGCTACGCATTACCGGCGGCGAGCCGCTGATTAAGAAGAATATCGTATCCATCTGCCGCCGGGCTGCGGCGGTGCCGGGGATTCAGGAGGTGTGCATGACCACCAACGGCCTGCTCCTGCCGGAGCTGGCAAAGCCCCTCCGGGAGGCGGGGGTGCGCCGTCTGAACCTGAGCCTGGACACCCTGGACCCGGAGAAATATGCTTACATCACCCGAGTCGGCGATCTGGACACCTTCTGGGCAGGGTTTCACGCCGCAATGGACGCGGGCTTCGAGAAAATCAAACTCAACGCCGTGCTGATGGGCGGAATCAATGACGATGAAATCGTAGAGTTGGCCCAGCTGACCCGGAAATACCCGGTGGATATGCGCTTCATTGAGATGATGCCCATGTACGACGGCGGCGATTTTGACGCCAGCGCCTATATCCCCTATACGAAGGTGCTGGAAAAGCTGCCGGAGGCCCTCCCCGTACCGGGGGATGGGGGCGTGGCAAAGCTCTGTCGGCTGCCCGGAGCTCTGGGAAACATCGGCCTTATCAGTCCGGTCAGCGCCCACTTCTGCGCGGAGTGCAACCGCATCCGCCTGACCGCCGACGGCAAGATCAAGCCCTGCCTCCATTCTTCGGAGGAATACTCCCTGAAGGGAATGGATTTTGCCGGAATGCGCGCCCAGCTGGAGCAGGCCATTCTGGGCAAGCCCGCGTGGCACGGGGATCTGGACCCGGCCCACCGCTCCCGGGCAGGCCGGAATATGAACCAAATCGGAGGCTGAACAATGTCTGATTTTACCCATTTCAATGAACAGGGCCGGGCCAAAATGGTGGACGTAGGCGACAAGCCCATTTCCCAGCGTACCGCTGTGGCAGCGGGACGGGTCCTCGTGAACCGGCAGACCTTTGATCTGATCCGGTCCGGCGGCATGAAGAAGGGCGACGTGCTCACCGTCGCCCAGATTGCCGGGGTCATGGGTGCCAAGCGCACCCCGGACATCATCCCCATGTGCCACCCCATTTTGATGGACGGCATCAATCTGGAGCTGGAATTGGACCCGGAGCGATGCTCCGTGGAAATCCGCGCCGCGGTGAGCTGTGACGGCAGAACCGGCGTGGAGATGGAGGCGCTGACCGCCGTATCCACCGCCGCGCTGACGGTATACGATATGTGCAAAGCCGTTCAGAAAGACATGGTGATTACGGACATCCGCCTGGTCAAAAAAACCGGCGGTGTCCACGGAGATTACAGCAGGGAGGATACCTAAATGTATACAGCAGCAGTTATCACCGTCAGTGACAAGGGCTATCGGGGGGAGCGGGTAGACACCAGCGGCCCCAACCTGTGCCAGATTCTGAAGGATAAGGGCTTCGACGTCACCTATACCGCCATGGTGCCCGATGAGGCGGAGCAAATCAAAGCGGAGCTTTGCAAATGCGCGGACCAGCTGGGCGTTGCCCTGGTGCTGACCACCGGCGGCACCGGCTTCTCCCCCCGGGACATCACCCCGGAGGCCACCCTGGCGGTGGTGGAGCGGCTGACCCCCGGCATCCCGGAGGCCATGCGTGCCGAGTCCATGCGCATCACCCCCAAGGGCTGCCTGTCCCGCAGCGCGGCGGGCATCCGGGGGCGCACCCTGATCATCAACCTCCCCGGCAGCAAAAAAGCCTCTCAGGAGAATATTCTGGCAGTCATCGATCCGGTGGCCCACGGCCTGGATATGCTCTACAGCGAAGGCAGCGCCGACTGCGCGAAGTGAACAGCAAAAGGCAGCAGCGGTTTTCCGCTGCTGCCTTTCCTCCATATTATACGTCGAACCGGTTATAGCGTTCACAGCAGTCCAGGCACAGCTTTCTGCCGTTTACAAGGCGGATCCAGTTGGCCCCGGTTTTTTCGCCGCAGCATTCGCAGTCGTAGCTGTCGAAAATCTTCGCGGGTGTGGGCAGGGGAATCTGGGTCTTCTTCACCTGGAACAGTTCCTGGCAGTCGTGGTTAAAATAGTACCGGGCGGATTCCTCCGGAGACATCCCGGCGGGCTTTGGCTTCAGCACCAGCCGGACGGATTCCCCGGTTTCCCGGTTGTAGAAGGAAAACGCCTGCTTTCCGGTCATATGAAACAGCAGGTTTCCCTTCCCGATGCTGCATCCCAGCATCACCTGAATGGCATCCACGCCGCAGGCATCATTCTCACTGACGCAGACCACCCGTTCGTTGTCGGAAAAACCGATATTCAGCAGTTCCCTGGCATACTCCGCCGCCCGGTAGCCGATGCGCAGGCCGCCGCAGCTGTGTCCGTGAAATTCCACGCATTTTTCCCAATCGCTCATATCAGTGCAGCTCCGTTTCCGTAACACATTCCGTTTTGATGCGGCCCACCAGATACTGCAGGGCGTCCACCACATGGGGGCGGATATCCCCGCCGATGAGCACGTACATGATGTCGTCGCCCACCTCCAGCTCGCCTCTGTTGAGCCAGACCTTGATGTAATAAATGCCCTCCATTTTGTAGGCATCGTCAATGACCGCGTCCACCTTGTCCGGATCGTAGTCAAAGCGCATACCGGTGACTTCCCCGGCGTCCTCCGCGCCGAAGCGCACCTTGGCCTTGGCGGTCTGGCGGACAATGCCGTTATGGGTCAGATACATGCCGATCTTCGGAGCGGACGGGTGGGATTTGGCTTCCTGCAGCCATGCATCCATGGAAGGGGATGTTTTTTTCATTTCGGTAACCTCCTGCGGACAGTAATCAGATGACGGATCATGCCGGAACCTTCGCACTCCATGCACATCGCCCCTCACCTTTCCTATATATTACCGCAGCGAATCGCAAAAGGGAAGACAAAACAGGGATAAAACGACATATTTTTTGTTCTTACAGCTTTCCTCAGCTGTGCGATAAATTGTTGTTTGTCGAATATATGCTGTCATTGCGAGCCAGTGCGCACAC
>JBJEYY010000039.1:0-3234 GCA_051887095.1 Faecousia sp.
TTCTCCGTTTCGCGGCCGATTTGGCGTGCGGGGATAATCGTCGCGGAGCCTATCAGCACCGACACATCGCCGTCATTGGCAACGAAGATGGGTACATCCCCGATCTCTTTTGCAGTACGATCATAAGCAATCGCTTCTTTTGCTGATAGAGTGTCGCTCACTATTCAGTCTGGGAAATGCAAACCAGATGAGGCTTCGATCTCAACAGCAGCACTTCATGCTCGGTTTTCTCATCCCTGCCCGTAATAGGCATTTTTACCGTGTTTGCGCAGATAGTGTTTATCCAGCAGCTCCTGCTGCATGGGCGGGATGGCAGGGTTCATGGCTTCGGTGTGGAACGCCATAAAGGCCAGTTCCTCCAGTATCACCACATTGTGAACGGCGTTGTGGGGGTCGGTACCCCAGGCGAATGGACCGTGAGAGTGCACCAGTACTGCGGGGATATTATCCGGAGACTTCCCACGGAAGGTCTCGATGATCACATTTCCCGTTTCTAGTTCGTACTCCCCGGCGATTTCCCTCGGAGTCATCTTTCGGGTACAGGGAATCTCCCCGTAAAAGTAATCGCCGTGGGTGGTGCCGTAGACAGGGATGCCCCGTCCGGCCTGCGCCCAGGAAGTTGCCCACTGAGAGTGGGTGTGGGCAACTCCGCCAATGTTGGGAAAGGCGTTGTACAGCGCCACATGAGTTGCCGTATCGGAAGAAGATTTCCATTTTCCCTCCACCTTCTCCCCGGTGGCCAGAGACACTACCACCATATCCTCCGGTGTCATGGTGTCATACTCCACACCGCTTGGCTTAATCACCATCAGACCCTTCTCCCGGTCTACACCGGATACATTACCCCAGGTGAAGGTCACAAGACCGTATTTTGGCAGTTCCAGATTGGCTTCACAAACAATTTTTTTCAGTTCTTCAAGCATCATTCATTCTCCTTATGCCGCAGGAACGATACCGAGCGGCGAAGGGCAGCAACGAATCGCACCGCACCTTGCACGCATTGGCTGTCGGCCCTACCGACTTACTTGAGTTTCCAGGCAAGATCGTTCAGGAACAGTTCCTTTTCCAGTGCGTCCACCGTCGTATCTTTGGTGATATGTACAAACTCAATGTCCATCATCCGGGCCCAGTCCTTCATCTGCTCGGCAGTGACATCATAGGAAAGCACCGTATGGTGAGCGCCGCCGGCGGTAATCCAGCACTCCACGCCTGTAGTCAGGTTTGGCTCCGCCTGCCACATCACCCGGGCCACAGGCAGGTTCGGCATGAGCATAATGGGTTTGACGCAGTGAATATCCTGACAGATCAGGCGGAGGCGTCCGCCCATGTCAATGAGGGACACCACAATGGCGCTGCCCTCTTTGCCCTCAAACACCAGCCGGGCGGGATCTTTCTCGTTCATGCCGATGCCCAGATGATGGGTCTCGATCCGGGGTTTGTTCCCCGCCAGGCTGGGGCAGACCTCCAGCATATGGGCACCCAGACTGTATTCCTGACCCTCCACCAGATGATAGGTATAGTCCTCCATGAAGGCAGACGCGCCGTTGCCGTTCTCGCCCATAGCCTTCATAATGGCGGTCATGGCGCTGACTTTCCAGTCTCCCTCGCCGCCGTAGCCATAGCCCTGAACCATCAGGTGCTGAGAAGCCAGACCGGGGAGCTGCTCCATGCCGTAAAGATCCTGGAAGGTGTTGGAGAACGCCTTGCAGCCCTCTGCATCCAGCATCTTCTTCATGGCGATTTCTTCCCGGGCCTGATAGCGGATAGCCTCAATATTGTCAGTAGCGATGTCGTAGCTGGCCTTGTAGGTTTCCATCAGAGCGTCAATCTCGGCATCGGTGACGGCGTTCATTTCCTTTATCAGATCTCCCACAGCCCAGGTATTCACCTGCCAGCCCAGTCGGGTCTGAACCTCTACCTTGTCGCCCTCGGTGACGGCCACTTCCCGCATATTGTCGCCAAAGCGCATAACCTTTAGATTTCTGGACACAGCCACGCCCACGGCGGCCTTCATCCAGTCGCCGATACGCTTCAGAACCGCCGGATTCTTCCAGTATCCAGCGATGACCTTCCGGGGAAGACGCAGACGGGCACCGATGAAACCATGCTCCCGGTCGCCGTGGGCGGCCTGGTTCAGATTCATGAAGTCCATGTCGATCTCCTCGTTGGGGATCTCCTTGTTGTACTGGGTGGCAAAATGGCACCAGGGCTTTTGCAGATTACCAAGGCCATTGATCCACATCTTGGACGGGGAAAAAGTATGGCACCAGGTAATGATACCGGCGCAGGAATCGTCATAGTTGGCTTCTTTGATAATGTCCGCAATCTGGGCATTGCTCATAGCGGTGACCTTGTAAACCAACGGATAGGGCAGACTCCTGCTCATTTCCTGTGCCATTTCTTCCGCACGCTGGGCAACGGTTTTCAGAACCTCCTCACCATACAGATCCTGAGAACCTACTATGAACCAAAAATTGTATTTCATCTGATTTCCTCCTTAAAGCACTTCCACGGCGGTCTTTTCCACCTTCAGAAGCTGCTTATACTGTTCAATATAGATATTAAAGCCATCTACATCCGCCTGTTCAGGCTCCAATGTGGTTCCCTTGGTATCGGCAAAGACATGGGCGTTCAGATACGCTTCCAGAGGCCCGCCCTCGGCCCTGTTTATCATGAATGCCGCCAGCAGAGCTATGCCGTATGGGCCGCCCTCTCCGGCAGTGTCCATGCAGGTGACCGGAGCATTACAGGCGGCAGCCAGATATTTCTGGCCCACCACGGGGCCTTGAACAGGCCACCGTGGCCGGCCAGAGAATCGATGTCCACATTCTCCTTCGCCAGAATATCCATGCCAATCTTAATGTAGACATTGTAAATTATTTTTTCCGGCGGCGTGTACGTCGGAAAAAATACACTTCGGCCTGCAAGTGTGCAGGCTGCCCACTAAAGCGGACAGGTCGTGCGCGCAGCAGGCCGAAGTCTGTTGTCGAAAAACTCCAAAAGAGTTTTTCGACAGTCTCAACAGGATGTACCATTTCCTCGCCCCTTCGGGCAACCAGAAATGATGCACGAAAACTTCATGCGTGACAGCTTTTGACATTTTTCGTGACGCGCTCTATTACGCATGAAGTTTTATACCTGTGACACGATGATTTGTCTTGCGCATTTTGCGAGCAGCCGTGCGCTTTCACAGAACAGTTTGTCCGAAAGCTTGGGAGAAGGGGCCGTTTCAAG
>JBJEYY010000040.1:0-3224 GCA_051887095.1 Faecousia sp.
TTGCGAGCCAGTGCGCACACTGGCGTGGCAATCCCCCGGATAGAGGGGAAATGTATCGACAATTGCCCTACAGAGTGGGGAAACGCTGCGATTTTTGGTGGTAATCGTTACCTGGTTCCATTCAACCGGGGGATTGCCACACCAGTCTGCGGACTGGTTCGCAATGACACAAAACTTGAGACGCACACTTACTCTGCCTGCCGTTTACTTTACCAGCTCACAGAACAGGTCGATCTGGTCGGCGATGGTCTGCAGGGCGCCGCGCCAGAAGTCCTTGTCGGTCAGGTCGATGCCGGCCACCTTGGCGGTGTCCTCGGCGGTGGCCACGGTGGTGGTGTACAGGAGCTTCTTGTACTTTGGCACGAAGTCCGCTCCCTCGGCTTGATACCTTGCGTACAGGCCCCGGGCGAAGAGGCCGCCGAAGGCGTAGGGGAAATTGTAGAAGGTAGAGCCATAGTAGTGGCTCTTGCACACCCACATATAGGGGTGCAGGCAGCTTTCGTCCAGCCCGTCGCCGTAGGACTGCTTCTGGGCCTCCAGCATATAGGAGCACAGGGTATCCGCGTCCATGAACTGCTCTTCCCGGTTTTCAAGCACCTTGGCCTCAAACCGGAACCGGGAGTAGATGTCACAGATGATCTGGCAGGCATCCTGGAGCTGGCCTTCGATGAGGGCCAGCTTTTCCTCGTCGGACTGGGCATCCCGGATGGCGGCGGCCATAACCACACACTCGTTGAAGGTGGAGGCGGTCTCCGCCACGGGCATGGAGTAGTCCCGGTTCAGGGGGCGGTGATCCCGGATGCACTGGTTGTGGAAGGCGTGGCCCAGCTCGTGGGCCAAGGTCACCACGTCGCCGAACTGGCCGTCGAAGTTGGTGAGGATCCGGCTCTCGCCCAGGGCCTCCACCCCGGCGCAGAAGGCGCCGCCCACCTTGCCGTCCCGGGGGTAGAAGTCGATCCAGGCGTTGTCAAAGGCCCGGGCCACCATGTCCGCCAGCTCCTTATCAAAGGTGGAGAACAGTTTCACCAGAATATCCCGGGCTTCCTGGGTAGTGTACTTCCGGTCGGTGCTGCCCATAGGGGCGAAGAGGTCGTACCAGGGAAGGCCGTTTTCGTGACCCAGGGCTTTCCCTTTGGCCTTCAGGTACTGCCAGAACTTGGGCAGGTACTCGTCCATGGCGCCCAGCATGGCCTCCAGGGTCTCCCGCTTCATTCTGGACTGCTCCAGGGTCCGGTCCAGGGGAGAGGCAAAGCCCCGAAGGGCGCAGTCGGAGATGGTTTCCAGCTTGATGGCGTTGAGGGCGTGGGCCACGGGGTCCTTGATGGCCTCATAGCAGGCAATTTCCGCCTCGTAGGCGTCCTTGCGCACAGAGGGGTCCGGGTCATAGGCCATATTCCGGATGGCGGACAGATTGGTGGTCTGTCCCCGGTAGCTGACCTTCACCGTGCTGGTCAGATACCCCTGCAGGTCCGCCCAGGCGTTTCCGCCGGAGAGCCCCAGCCGGGCGGCGATCTCCTCCCCCTTGGCCCCCAGCAGGTGGGAGGCATCCAGGCGGATGTTGTGGAAGAAATAGCGGTACGCTTTCAGAACTTCATCGCGTTCCAGCAGCTCGTCCAGGTCGGACAGCTTCGCAGCCCACTCCCGGAAGGCGGCGTCGGCTCCGGCGCAGGAACTGGCGATCTGCATCACCTGGCCCAGTTTCGAGCCGCATTCGGTATTCCGGGTGTCCGCGCTCTGGCGCAGAGACGCGTACTCTCCCAGCCGGTTGATGAGCTGGGTCAGCTCCTCCATAAGCCGGATTCCCTCCCGCAGGCCCTCCAGGGGCTCCGCCTGGGGAAGAGAGGCCGCGAATTCGTTGACCTGAGCCACCAGCTCCCTGAGCTTTCCCATATCCGCGTCAAACGCCGGATCGTCAAAGCCCTTGTACAGCGGGTCTAAGTTCCATACTTCGTTCATGGTTAATTCCTCCTGAAATTGAATGATAAACGATGGCAGACAGGGAAATTGGTGTTTGAATGTTCTCGCTGTCATTGCGAGCCAGTGCGCACACTGGCGTGGCAATCCCCCAAGGTTTTAGGACCGTATTCGTTCCGTTTTTCCTCTAACCGGGGGATTGCCACACCAGCGTGCGCGCTGGTTCGCAATGACAGCTCCTTTTTTAGTGCTGTAAACACCAATTTCCCGGTTCCAAACGGCTTCGGATTGCTTCCCCTATCTTACATCACAATGGGCCCAGCGTCAACCTTTGGGGCGGGGGCTTTGGAAAAAGGTCGAAGAGAAGTATTCTTTCCCATATTTTCTCGTTTCTGTCAAAAATATTCGAAATAACCCAAATCCCGTCGAAACAGCCCACTTTCTGGGGAACGATTGTTTGACTTTCGCCTTGCAAAAACTACCGCTTTATGCTAAATTATATTTGTCGCACGCACCGGGGTAAGGAAGGCTCCGAGGGCTTTCCCCGGCCTTCCGAAGGTGCTTTTGGGGAGACTATTACTGACAGGAGAGGTAAGTATGGAACACGCAACCACCGTTTTCATAGCTGACAGTTCCGAAGAATTCTGCACCGCCCTCAGCGGGGCGCTGGAGCGCAGCGAAGGGTTTCAGGTTGTCGGAACGGCCTGTGATGGGGAAGCAGCCATCCGGGCCATCGCCCAGTGCAGGCCCGAGGTGCTGGTGCTGGATCTGATGCTCAGCAAGCAGGACGGAATCAGCGTTCTCAGATCCTTGGCAAATTCGGAGCGGAAGCCCGTGACCCTGGCTACATCCAGGTTTGTCACGGATTATGTGTCCAACGCGGCGGCAAATCTGGGGGTGCGGTACCTGATGCTGAAGCCCTGCGATATGACCACCCTGGTGGAGCGCTTGGAGGAGATTCGGGGTGGGGAGAGCCTCCGGGTCAGCCCCAAGCGGCTGCCGGACAAGAACAGCATCGAGAGCATGGTCACCAACATCATCCACGAGATCGGCGTCCCCGCCCACATCAAGGGCTATCAATACCTGCGGGAGGCCATCATCCTGGCGGTGAACGACATGGATGTCATCAACGCCATCACCAAGGTGCTGTACCCCCAGGTAGCCAAAACCTTCGGCACCACGCCCAGCAGAGTGGAACGGGCTATCCGTCACGCCATTGAAGTAGCCTGGGACCGGGGCGACCTGGACACTTTGCAGCGGTTCTTCGGCTACACGGTTTCCAACACCAAAGGAAAGCCCACCAATTCGGA
>JBJEYY010000041.1:0-3187 GCA_051887095.1 Faecousia sp.
TCAACCGGGGGATTGCCACACCAGTCTGCGGACTGGTTCGCAATGACAGATAATTTGGGATGTTTAGAGTAAACAACAATTTTTATGCGGTGGGGTATACGGCTGAGTTGGGAATTGCTTTTTTCGCGGGCTGTGGTATAATACTCAAAAATCTTTAGGAGGTTTTCATATGGAAGAAAGCAAAAAAATCCCCATGCGGGAGGAAATCCCTCAGAAGGATCGTTGGGCCACGGAGGATATGTATCCCACGGATGAGGCCTGGGAGGCGGAGCTTGCCACGCTTCAGGACGACCGGGCGGTGCTTACCGGCTACGCGGGACGGCTGGCAGAAAGCGGCAGCGTGCTGTTTGACTACCTTTCCAACATGGAGCGGGTGAATGCCAAGGTGCGGCTTCTCGCCAATTACTGCATGCGCAAGGCGGACGAGGATACCCGTAACCCGGTCTATCAGGCCATGCAGGGCAAATTTATGGGAACGGCTGTGGCGCTCCATGCCGCGGCCAGCTTCGAAACCCCGGAAATCATGGAAATCTCTGAGGAAACCCTGAACCGATTCTATGCCGAATGCCCGGAGCTGGAGCGGTATCGCAGATATCTGAACGACCTTCGCAGAAGGAAGGCGCACACCCTCTCCGCTGCCGAGGAAAAGCTCCTGGCTTCTGCCGGGGAGATGGCCCAGGCACCGGATACAATTTACGGCGCTTTCGCGGATGCGGACATCACCTTCCCGGATGCCGTGGACGCGGAGGGCGGCAAGCATCCTCTGAGCCAGGGAACCTTTGTCAGCCTGGAGGAAAGCAGCGACCGGGTGCTTCGCAAGAGTGCCTATGAGAATCTGTATCACACCTTCGGTTCCTTCCGCAATACCGCGGCCTCCATTCTGAATGCCCAGAATAAGCAGCTGAAATTCTTTGCCGAGGCGAGAAAGTATGACACGGCGTTCGAGGCGTCCGTGGACGAAACCCAGGTTCCCACCTCTGTATACCTGAACCTGATTGAGGCGGTTCACCGGAATCTGGACAAGATGCACCGGTATGTCCGCCTGCGGAAAAAGCTGCTGGGAGTGGAGGAGCTTCACTTCTATGACATCTATACCCCGCTTCTGTCGGAGGTGGACAAGAAGATTCCCTTTGACGAGGCCAAGCAGACGGTGTACGATGCCCTGGCTCCCCTGGGCGAGGAGTATCGGAAAATCCTGAAGGAGGGCTTTGACAATCGGTGGATTGATGTGTACCAGAACGTAGGCAAGCGCAGCGGGGCCTACTCCGCCGGGGCAGCGGTGCATCCGTATGTTCTGCTGAACTATACGGGTACGCTGGACAGCCAGTTTACCCTGGCCCATGAAATGGGACATGCCCTGCACTCTTATCTTTCCAACAAGCACCAGAATCCCGTGGACGCGGATTATGTGATTTTCGTTGCCGAGGTGGCCTCCACCTGCAACGAGGCGCTGCTGATGGAGTACCTCCTGGGCAAAACCACCGATAAGAAGGAGCGGGCCTACCTGATTAACCACTTCCTGGATCAGTTCAAGGGAACCCTGTACCGCCAAACCATGTTCGCGGAGTTTGAGCTGAACATCGGCAAGATGGCTGCCCAGGGCAAGACGCTGACCGCGGAGGTGCTTTGCGAGGAGTACAGGAGACTAAATCAGCTGTACTACGGCCCGGATATTGTGGTGGACGACGAAATCGCCATGGAGTGGGCACGGATTCCCCACTTCTATTACAACTACTACGTGTTCCAGTATGCCACCGGTTACTCCGCTGCCATCGCTCTGTCCAGGAGGATTCTCTCCGAGGGCGAAAGCGCGGTGAAGGATTATCTGGGCTTCCTCTCCGGCGGCTGCTCCAAGACCCCCATCGAGCTGCTGAAGGGCGCTGGCGTGGATATGACCGGGCCGGAGCCTGTGGAGCAGGCGCTGGCGCTGTTCGGCACGCTGCTGGATGAGATGGAAGCGCTGATGGAGGCGTAAGAACGTGAGCGAGCTGTTCTTACCGACCCTCCACACCTTCGCCATGAACAATATCTTCACCGGGTCCATGGGATTGTTCCGGTTCCGGGCGGAGCCCAAGGTGGTCATGGCCACTGCCAAAGAGGTGGATTTTGCGCAGAGCTCTATTCACTGTGAATTCTGGCATGGACTGTACTGCTATGAAAAGAGCACTATGGAAGGGGAGAAGACCTTCCCCATGACCGAGGAGGGCAGGCTGGAGATGAAGCAATGGCTGGAGGAGCATATTCCTGCCGCGGATGAAAAAACACAAGGAGATTTGTAAAAACAGAATAAAATTGTTCTTGATTTCGCTCTGCATACTGTATATAATAACCACATACGAAACGGGATGTGGTGAAATGGAGTGGGCGATTGTTCAGGATGCCGATCAGATGGAAAAGGTTTTCCAAAGCTTCCTGAGAAAGAAAGAACGAGTCCTCGTCTGCCTTCCCGAGGAGACGGACTCCCCGGGAAGGTTGTTCTGTGACCTGGTTTCCCATTGCGGAGGAGTTCCGGTCCTTGCCCAGAAGGATGTGCGATGGATTTCCCTTCTGAAGCAGGGGTTTTCCCAACGCTGCGGCTGTCTGGTGGGCAGCCCGGGCGTGATTCTGGGGCTTAGCAAGCTGGCGCATCGGATGAGAATTCCGCTCTATGCCCACAGCTGTGTGATTGCGGGCGATCCCCCGGACCCATGGACGACGGAGGCCATTCAGACAGGACTGGATAGTACCATTCGGGCATGCTTTCAGCCCGTATGCCAAACCCGGGAGCCCGATCCGGTGCTGGAGGAGCTGGCCAGAGAGCTCAGACGCTGGACATCCATCCTGGATTTTCGGCTGGAGAGGACGAAGTCCGGGCTTTCCCTGGAAATGGTTACATTCCCAGGGGAAAAGCTTCCCAAGCTTCCCAATCTGGCAAGGCTTGTGTCCCGGGAATGGAACCCGGCTTCGGATTGCCCCTTTGAGCTGGAAAGGGTGGGGATGAACCCGATTTTTTCTTATGGAACCCATTGACTTTTCCGGCGTTTGTGGTAGAATACACACGATATGCAAAGACATTGCGGAAACAAAGCAGGCAAGAAACCCTAAGCGAGAGGGGGACGGTGGAAGCCCCTTGGCGGAGGTCTGCAGGCCACTTCCTGCGTTGCCCGGGATGACCGGGACGGGTGCTCCCGTTACAGAGCGGCTAAGA
>JBJEYY010000042.1:0-16781 GCA_051887095.1 Faecousia sp.
TTTCAACCGGGGGATTGCCACGCCAGTGTGCGCACTGGCTCGCAATGACAGCGTTAATTTACAAACACCAATTTGTCGCTCAGCCGGATCCGCGTTCTGTTCAAATGTCAGAACCCGTCCCCGGGGAAAAGTCGGGGATATAGACGCTGTCCGCCGCTTCGGGGTCCTGGGTGAAGCCCTCCAGGCGGTTTAGGTACATCCAGCTGAGCACCGCCTGGTATTCCTCCTCCGTCACCCGCCGGTCGAATGGGGCGGGAAGACCCCCCATGGGGGTGTACTGACGCATCAGGCTCACCAGAACCTCCCCGGGGGCGAAGTGCTCGCCGATCCAGTCCAGCACCTTCAGAGAGTTTTCCACATGGCCCGGAAGAATCAGGTGGCGGATTACGACCCCCCGTTTTACGCGTTCGCCCTCCCATTGGACGGGGCCGACCTGGCGGTACATCTCCAGGATTGCCTCCCGGGCCACGGGAAGGTAGTCCTCCGCCCCGGACAGCGCCCCGGAGAGCTGGGCGTCCGCGTATTTGAGGTCCGGCAGATAGATATCCACCTTTCCCTCCAGCATCCGCAGGGTTTCCGCCCGCTCGTAGCCTCCGCAGTTATACACCACGGGAACGGGCAGCCCGGGCTCCAGAGCCGGAAGAAGAGTGGGCAGGAATTGGGTGGGGGTGACCAGATCGATGTTTTCCGCCCCCCGGCCGATCAGGTCCTCGAAAACCGCCCGGAGCTGCCGGGAATCCATGGGTGTTCCCGCGGGTCCGCCGCTGATGGAGGCGTTCTGACAGTATCGGCAGCCCAGGGTGCAGCCGCCGAAGAACACCGCCCCACTGCCTCCCGGCCCCGCCAGGGCAGGCTCCTCCCAGTAGTGGAGCATGGATTTGGCAACCAGAGCGGTATCCGGACAGCCGCAGAAGCCCCGCTCCCCGGCGGCCCGGTTCACCCCGCATTCCCGGGGACACAGTCGGCAGGCAGTATAGTCCATAGCAAACACCCCTTTCCTTCGTTTTTCCCGGATTATATCCCATCCCGCCGGAAAACGCAACCCTGGGGTGAAATTGACAAGGAACGGTTCCTTCCTGGACATGAACCATTCCGTCGGGACAGCGATAAATTGTTGTTTACACTACACGTTTCAAATTTCCTGTCATTGCGAACCAGTGTGCGCACTGGTTCGCAATGACAGTTTCATTCGTTTCGCTCCCCCAACCCGACAAGCATTGATTCAGGAACCGTCCCTTCGCTTTCCCATCCCCCGTAGGGGGTTCCAAAAAATAACCCTTAAGAATGGTGATTTCTACAATTGACTTTCGTGCATGGAATTAGTAGAATAATATCGATACACAATGAGCTCCCTATGGGAACTTGTATCCGGTCTGAAAGAATCATCGATTAGGAGGAAATCACATTGAAGGATTGGGCATCTTTAATCACTGTTGAGGAGATGGAAGCCGCCACCAATTCTCTGCTGGAAACCGGCAAGAAGGTGGGAGCCGACTCCTGGCAGCAGCGGGTCAAGAACCAGACCCCCCATTGCGGTTTCGGCGAAGCGGGTACCTGCTGCCGGATCTGCTCCATGGGTCCCTGCCGCATCACCCCTAAGAGTCCCAGAGGCATCTGCGGCTGCGATGTTCACGGTATCGTAGGACGTAACTACCTGCGCTTCACCGCCGGCGGCGCCGCCACCCACTCCGACCACGGTCGGGAAATCATGCACACCCTGTACCAGACCAAGGAGGGCGGCAACTATCAGGTCAAGGATCCTGAGAAGCTGATCCGCATCGCCCACGAGTGGGGTGTGGAAACCGAGGGTAAGGACATCTACGACCTGGCTCACGAAATGGCCGAGATCGGCCTGCTGGAGTACGGCAAGCCCTTCGGAACCCAGCGCTTCCTGAAGCGGGCTCCCGAGTACACCCAGAAGCTGTGGCATGATGCCGAGATCGAGCCCCGGGCCATCGACCGGGAGGTCTCCCAGTCCCTGCACATGACCCATATGGGCTGCTCGTCTCTCCCCGAAGCGCTGATCCGTCAGTCCCTGCGGGCAGGCCTTAGTGACGGCTGGGGCGGCTCCATGATGGGCACCGAGTTTAGTGACGTTATGTTCGGCACTCCCAAGCCCGTAGACACCACCGCCAACATCGGCGTCATGGAGAAGGATAACGTGAACATCGTGGTTCACGGCCATGATCCCTCCCTCTCCGAAATGATCGTGTACTACGCCAACGATCCCGAGATGATTGCCTACGCCAAGAGCATGGGCGCCAAGGGCATCACCATTTCCGGCGTGTGCTGCACCTCCAACGAGGTTGCCATGCGTCACGGCATCCCCATGGCCGGTAACTACCTGAACCAGGAGAACGTGGTGCTCACCGGCGCCTGCGAGGCCATTGTGGTGGACGTGCAGTGCATCTTCCCCGCCCTTGGGCCTCTGAGCAAGTGCTTCCACACCAAGTTCATCACCACCTCTCCCATCGCCCGGATGCCCGACTCCGAGTTCATCCGCTTCTCCGCTGCCAACGCCGGTGAGAACGCCAAGGCCATTGTGAAGATGGCCATTGAGAACTTCAAGAACCGGAAGCCTGAGCTGGTGAACATCCCCAACCTGAAGCAGAATGCCCGTGTGGGCTACTCTGTGGAGGCCATCAAGAAGGTTCTGGACGGCGTTGCCAACTCCCAGCTGGACGAGTTCGGCACCACCAAGCCTCTGATCGAGTGCGTCCACTCCGGCGTTCTCCGGGGCGCCGTGGCCATGGTCGGCTGCAACAACCCCAAGGTTCGTCCCGACACCGCCCACATCGGCCTGATGAAGAAGATGCTGGAGAACGACATCATTGTCATCACCACCGGCTGTGCCGCCCAGGCTGCCGCCAAGTCCGGCCTGATGGATCCTGAGAAGGCCAAGGAGTACTGCGGCGCGGGCCTGAAGCGTGTCTGCGAGCTGGCCGGCATTCCTCCCGTTCTGCACATGGGCTCCTGCGTGGATATCTCCCGTATGATGATCCTGGCCGCCGATATCGCCAAGGACTGGGGAATCAACATCTCCCAGATTCCCGTGGTGGGCTGCGCTCCCGAATGGATGTCCGAGAAGGCCGTCTCCATCGGCAACTACGTGGTAGCTACCGGTATTGAGACCTTCCTGGGCGTGGATCCCTACTCCAAGGGCTCCAGCGAAGTCACCGAGCTGCTCCAGGGTGAGCACGGCGTCAAGGATTGGGTCGAGGCCCGGTTCGTGGTGGAAACCGATATCGACAAGCTGGGCGACAAGATGATCGAGTGCATCGAAGCCAAGCGCGCCGCCCTGGGCATCTAAGCCAGTGGACAGTGGACAGTTAAGGAGTCCCTCCGGGACAACTTCATTGAAATCATCCCGCAGGGATACCACAACTGTCAACTTTCAACTGTCAACTTTCAACTCCCATCTCGTGCTGCTTTGCCTGCATTCTGCGCAGCATCGACAAGCATAATTCCATATTCGAGGTCTTTTTCCAATGAAACTAGCGATTACCGGCAAGGGCGGCGTGGGCAAAACCACCCTGTCCTCCACACTGGCCCGGCTCTATGCCGATGAAGGCCGCACCGTACTGGCCGCCGATGTGGATCCCGATGCCAACCTGGGCCTTGCCTTAGGCATGAGCCAGGAGGAAGTGGATTCCATCATCCCCATCTCCAAGATGCGTACCCTGGTGGAAGAGCGCACCGGCGCTTCCGCTGCCAACCAGTTCTACAAGCTGAATCCCTACGTGGCGGACATCCCCGAGAAGTACGCCCGGGATATCAACGGCGTGAAGCTGCTGGTCATGGGCACCGTGGATGTGGGCGGCACCGGCTGTGTCTGTCCGGAGCATGTGATGCTCAAGTCTATCCTCGCCAGCCTGACCTACCGCAAGAATGATGTGGTGATCATGGACATGGAGGCGGGGCTGGAGCACCTGGGACGGGGCACCGCGGCCAACATGGACCAGTTTATCGTGGTCATCGAACCCGGAGCCCGGTCCGTTCAGACCTACCGCAACGTCAAGCGTCTGGCCTGCGACCTGGGTGTCAGGCGGGTGCGTGTGGTGGCCAACAAGGTTCGGGGCGCTGAGGATGAGGACTTTATCCGCGGCGCGATCCCTCAGGAGGATCTGCTGGGCTTTATCCACTACAATCCCGAAATCATGGACGCTGACCGGCAGGGCAAATCACCCTACGATTTCAGCCCCACGGCAATCGAAGAGATCCGGAAGATCAAGGAAATTCTGGACCGTGACGAATCATGAACATAGGAGGAAATACCGTGACACTTTTTGAAAGAGTATTTGGCGGCAACGACTACAACTATGAGCGTACCGTAGCCGCCGTCAACGAGGCCATCGCCGCCAACGGCGAGGGCTGTGCAGTGGCTTTCCCCAGCACTGCTTACAGCCTTCCCTGCTACTATGGCATTACCGGCGTGAAAATCACCAACCTGGGCGAAATGAAGGCCGCCCTGGAAGGCACCATCAAGGGCATGATGACCCGCAACAACCGTCTGCAGGATGCGTTCGACAGCGGCGTTGCTTCCGCGCTGTGCGCTGAGTTCCTGGAGGCTCTGAAGTACCTGAACGGCGCCGAGCCCTACGCCGAGCCCGAGATGGGCCACCTGACCGACGCCTTCGTCCGGAACCTGGGCGTGCCCCTGGTCACCGGCGATATCCCCGGCGTGGCCGTAATCATCGGCGGCGCTGAGGATCCCGCGGAGACCGTGGCTCTGGCCAAGTCCTACCAGGCTCAGGGTATCCTGGTGACCCTGACCGGCGATTCCATCAAGCACTGCTATGAGGCCGGCATGAAGCTGGGCGAGAGCGTCCGCGTGGTGCCCCTGGGCTATGAGATGCAGTCCGTCATCCATGTGGTGTCCGTTGCCGTCCGTGCCGCTCTGATTTTCGGCAACATCACCCCCGGCGACTACAAGAACCTGTACAAGTACACCATGGACCGCGTCAAGGCCTTCGTCAACGCCTACAAGCCCCTGTCTGACGAGATCGTGTCCTACGGCGCCGGCGCCATCTGCCTGGGCTTCCCCGTTATCTCCAACGAGACCGAGAACATGTTCCGTGTTCCCAAGTCCCTGATTCAGCAGCTGGATACCTCCAAGTGGAACGCCACCTCTCTGGAGGCCCGGGACATCAAGCTGAAGATCACCAACATCGACATCCCCGTGGCCTTCGCCACCGCCTTCGAGGGCGAAATCATCCGCCGGGGCGATATGCAGGTGGAAGTGGACGGCTCCCGTGTGGACTGCTTCGAGCTGGTGCAGACCCGGGAAGCCGCCGAGGTGGAGGACCACAGGATCGTTGTGGAGGGTCCCGAAATCGACGAGATTCCCGTGGGTTCCAAGATCTCCCTGAGCTACACCGTGGAGGTTGCCGGCAAGGCCATGCAGCCCGACTTTGAGTCCGTCATGGAGCGTAAGATCCACTCCTGGGTCAACTGCATCGAGGGCGTGATGCACACCGGCCAGCGTGACATGATCCGCGTCCGTATCAGCAAGGCCGACTTTGAGGCTGGCTTCAAGTTCCGTCACCTGGGCGAAGTGCTCTACGCCAAGGTCAAGAGCGAGTTCGAGGCCGTTGTGGACAAGTGCCAGGTCACCATCATTGTGGATGCCGAGAAGAACAAGGCCCTCCGGGCTGCCGCCAACGAGGTCTTTGACCGCCGTGACGCACGCCTGAACTCCATGACCGACGAGTCCGTGGATCAGTTCTACACCTGCATCATGTGCCAGGCCTTCTCCCCCAGCCATGTGTGTATCGTCACTCCCGAGCGTCTGGGCCTGTGCGGCGCCGTTTCCTGGCTGGACGCCAAGGCCACCAACGAGCTGGATCCCACCGGTCCCTGCCAGATTGTTCCCAAGGAGCGCTGCATCGACGAGAAACTGGGCCGCTACGAGGATGTGGACGAGGCCGTCAACAAGTACTCTCACGGTGCTCTGGAGCATGTGACATTGTACTCCCTGTTCCAGGATCCCATGACCTCCTGCGGCTGCTTCGAGTGTATCTGCGGCGTGGAGCCCGTGTCCATGGGCGTGGTTATCACCTGCCGTGAGCATGCGGGTATGACTCCTCTGGGCATGACCTTCTCCGAGATGGCCTCCATGACCGGCGGCGGCGTGCAGACCCCCGGCTTCATGGGCCACGGCAAGCACTTCATCGCCTCCAAGAAGTTCATCGCCGCCGAAGGCGGCCCCGGCCGGATCGTCTGGCTGCCCAAGATGCTCAAAGAGCAGATGCGGGAGCGTCTGGACAAGACCGCTCTGGAGATGTACGGTGTGGAGAACTTCACCGATATGATCGCCGACGAGACCATCTGCACCGAGGATCCCGAGGCATTGCTGAACTACCTGTCCGAGGTTGGCCACCCCGTGCTGAGCATGGAGCCCTTCGACATGTAATCCATGATTCCATAGAAACAGAGCGGCGCAAGCCGCTCTGTTTTTTGTGGGGAATTCCTTCTTCGATTCCGCAAGACGCGGAAATAAGACAAATTGGGTGTTTGTGCGAATAAACGCTGTCATTGCGAGCCAGTGCTCACACTGGCGTGGCAATCCCCCGGTTAGAGGGGAAATGTATCGAAAGGTGCTCGGAAGAGTGGGAGCCGTTGCGATTTTTGGTGATAATCGTTACCTGGTTCCTTTCAACCGGGGGATTGCCACGACCAGTCTGCGGACTGGTCTCGCAATGACAGGTAAACATGGGACGCATACCCACAAACACCAATTTGGTGGTCTGCAGCGCATATGGGTTTGAAAAGCGCCCTCCCGGGTGGGAGGGCGCTGATTGGTTGCGGGGGTCAGACCTTGACCTCGGGGCCGTTGATGGATTTGACCACGGGCTCGCCCAGGGTTTCCACCTTGGAGTCCTTGATCAGGTGCTTGGGACAGACCGTGGCGCACACGCCGCAGTTGTCACACCTGGAGTAGTCGATGGAGGCCAGGTTCCGCTCGATGGTGATGGCGTCCTTGGGGCAGATCTTCCGGCACAGGCCGCAGCCGATGCAGCCGGTGGTGCAGCCCCGGGTGGTGACCGCGCCCTTGGCCAGGGAGGCACAGGCGATGACCACATTCCGGTCCGGCTCCACCGGGACGATCAGATGCCGGGGGCACACGTCGGCACAGGCCATGCAGCCCACGCACAGATCCTCGTCCACATGGGCCACGCCGTTTTTCACGCTCATGGCCCCGTATTTGCAGGCCTTGACGCAGGTGCCGTAGCCCAGGCAGCCGAATTTGCAGGACAGGGGGCCGTTGCCGCCCACCTTGGAGGCAGCGAGACAGTCCTTAAAGCCCTCGTACTCCGCCTTCACACGGGCGCCGCTGGTCAGGTTGCCGTCCTTGTCGAAGTGCTTTTCCCCGGAGCAGCGGACCAGCGCCACCTTCCGGGTGACGGCCTCCGCCTGTACGCCCATAATGGCGGCCATTTCCTGGGCGGCATCGTTGCCGCCGGAGGCGCACTTGCCGATGGGGGCTTCCCCCTTCAGAACCGCCTCGGCGTAGCCCGCACAGCCGGCGAAGCCGCAGCCGCCGCAGTTGGCGCCGGGCAGGCACGCGTTCAGCTGCTCCAGCCGGGGGTCGGTTTCCACATAGAAAATCTTGGAGGCCGCCGCCAGCACCAGGCCGAAAATAAGCCCTAAGCCTCCCAGAATGGCAATGGCAATGATAATTTCCATACTTTCCCCCTCCTCAGAACAGCTTCAGTCCGGAGAAGCCCATGAAGGCCAGGGCCAGCAGGCCCGCGCTGATCAGGGTGATGGGGAAGCCCTTGAAGCAAGCCGGGCACTCCGCCTTCTCCACCCGCTCCCGGACGGAAGCGAAGAGCACGATGGCCAGGGTGAAGCCCAGGCCGCCGCAGGCCCCAAAGAACACGCTCTGCAGGAAGTCGTAGCCCTTCTGCACATTCACCAGGGCCGCGCCCAGCACGGCGCAGTTGGTGGTAATCAGCGGCAGGTAGATGCCCAGAGCCTTGTACAGTGTGGGCACCGCCTTCTTCAGGAACATCTCCACCACCTGGACGATGGCGGCGATGACCAGGATGAAGGCCACGGTCTGCATGTACTGCAGGTTCAGCTTCACCAGGATCAGGTTGTACACCGCCCAGCAGGCGGCGGAGGCGATGGCCATGACGAAGGTCACCGCCATGCCCATGCCCAGGGCCGTGTCGATCTTCTTGGAAACGCCCATAAAGGGGCAGATGCCGTAGAATTTGACCAGGATGAAGTTCTCCGTCAGGAGGGCGCTGATCAGGATTCCCAGCAGGGTCTGCACATAGGTTGTCATGCCTTGGCCGCCTCCTTCTTCTTCTTATTCTTCTTCTCAATTCGGGCAATCATCCACTGGGAGAAGGCGATGACCACGCCCAGGGTCAGAAAGCCGCCCACGGGCATCACGATCTTCATGGCGGGGTAGGGGTCGGGGATTACCACATAGCCCAGGCCGCCGTTGAGCAGCCCCCCGCCGAAGGTGCCGGAGCCCAGAAGCTCCCGGATGACGCTCATGACCACCAGGGCCACGGTGTAGCCGATGCCCTGGCACAGCCCGTCCACCGCCGAGGCCAGGACCCCATTCTTGGAGGCGAAGGCCTCCGCCCGGCCCAGGATGATGCAGTTGACCACGATCAGGGGGATAAACACACCCAGGCTCTGACTCAGCTCCGGCAGGAACGCCTGCAGCAGCAGGTCCACGATGGTGACAAAGCCCGCGATGATGACGATGTAAGCCGCGATCCGGATCTGGGAGGGGATCACCCGCCGCAGAGCGGAGATCAGCACGTTGGAGCAGATCAGGATGATGGTGACGCTGATGCCCATGCCCAGGCCGTTGAACAGGCTGGTGGTGATGGCCAGGGTGGAGCACATGCCCAGCAGCTGAACGGTGACCGGGTTCTTGGTCAGCAGGCCCTCAAAAAACTGTTTTCTGAAATTCATATTCGCGCCTCCTTAGCCCAGGCTGGCAACGCACTTCAGCGCCGCGCTGACGCCCCGGGTCACGCCCCGGGAGGTTACGGTAGCGCCGCTGAGCTGGTCCACGGTGCCGCCGTCCTTCTTCACGGACAGCTCCCCGGACAGCCCCTTAAACTGGCTCCGGAAGGATTCTCCATCGGGGGTATCCGCCGCTGCCACAGCGCCCAGGCCCGCGGTTTCGGTGTGGGAGATGATGCTGATGTCCAGCACCTTTCCGTCGCGGCTTACGCCCACCATCATGGTGATGGCGCTGTCAAAGCCTGTGGGAGCCACCTCCACGGCGTAGCCCGTATCCGAGGCGAACATCCGGGATACCAGACCGCCCTGATTGTCGTAGCTGCCGGGATCTACCAGGGTGCCGCCGCCGGGCAGCACCTTCTCAATGGCGGCTTGGGTTTTGCGCTCCTTCTCCGCCGCGATCCGGGGAGCGGTGATGCTGTTGACCCCGGCCAGGGCCGCTGCCACCAGGGCGGTGATCAGAAACAGGGTCAGACTCAGCCGGAGCACGTAAAGCGCGGTTGCTTTTGTAGTCATTTCTTACCCGCCTCCTTCTTCGGCGCGCCGAACCGGGTGGGTCTGCCCATCCGGTCCAGGAGCACCACGCAGGTGTTCATCACCAGAATGGCGTAGCTGACGCCCTCGCTGTAGCCGCCGAAATAGCGGATCAGGATGGTGAGCACGCCGCAGCCGATGCCGTAGATAATCTGCCCGTGGCGGGTCAGGGGGGAGGTCACATAGTCCGTGGCCATGAAGATGGCGCCCAGCATTAATCCGCCGCCGAAGAGCTGATAGCACATCCACTCGGCCCCGTTGTTGCCCCGGGGGAACAGGAAGCTGAGCACCGCTACGGTCAGCAGGTACGCCGCGGGAATCCGGGCGGTGATGACCCGCCGGGCCAGCAGATACCCGAAGCCCAGCAGCAGCAGCACCGCGGAGGTTTCGCCCAGGCACCCGCTGACGTTGCCCAGGAACAGGTCCGACAGGCTGCAGTCAGGCAGCTGGCCCAGGTGCATGGAGGCCAGGGGGGTGGCGATGGAAACCGCGTCGGCCGTGGCGGAGCTGGCCGCGTCAGCGGCCTTGATGATGATGTCCGGGCCGTTTTCAAAGCCGGGGGCCGTCCAGTTTGTCATGGCGGAGGGCCAGCTGAACATGAAGGCCCGGGCCGCCAGGGCGGGGTTGACGAAGTTTTTGCCCAGACCGCCGAAGAGCTGCTTGACCACGATGATGGCGAAGAAATCGCCCAGGATGATGGTCCAGTAGGGGATGCTCACCGGGCACACGAAGGCCAGCAGAACGCCGGTGACCACGGCGGACAGGTCGTGGACATGGCAGCTGGTTTTTGTGAGGGCGCACCAGACGTATTCAAAGAACACGCAGGCCGCGGCGGAGACCAGCGTCACCGCCAGGGCTCTCAGGCCGAAGAAGTACACGGCGCCCGCCATAGCGGGGAGCAATCCGAGGAGCACATCCCGCATGATGGTCTGGGTGGTGGCCGGGGAGTGGACATGGGGGGAGCTGGCAATGGTCAGCTCATAGAAGTATCTGGGACGGGCTGCTTTCATTTTCTTTTCCATAGCTTACCGCCTCCTTTATACTTTTGCCTTGGCCGCGGCGTCCCGCAGCCGCTGCTTGCCGGCCCGGAAGCCCAGCACCAGCGGCACGCTGGCGGGGCACACATAGGCGCAGCAGCCGCACTCGATGCAGTCCATCAGGTTGGTGGCCTTCATTTCTTCCGGATCGCCTGTCTGCATGGCCTTGTACATCAGCACGGGCATCAGCCGCATGGGGCAGGCCTCGATGCACTTGCCGCAGCGCAGGCACCGGGGCTCGTCCACGGCGAAACGATTCTTCCGGCCAAGCAGCGTCACGGCGTTGACGCCCTTGATGACGGGAACCATCAGGTCGTACTGGCTCACGCCCATCATGGGGCCGCCGGAGAGGACCTTGTAGGGGTTCTCGCTGACACCCACGCAGTCCATCAGAGCCAGGAAGGGAGTGCCCACGCATACCAGCAGATTCTTGGGGTCCATGGCGATGTCGCCGGAGACCGTCACCACCCGCTTGATAAGGGGTATTCCCTGGTAAACCGCGTCATGGATGGCCTTGCAGGTGGCGGAGTTGACCACCGCGCAGCCCACGGCGGCGGGCAGTCCGCCGGAGGGGACCTCCCGGCCGGTGACGGCGTAGATCAGCTGCTTCTCAGCGCCCTGGGGGTACTTGGCGGGGAGCACGTCCACGGTAATGCCGGTTTGATTTGCCAGCACCCGCTTCAGGGACCGAGCCGCCTCGGGCTTGTTGTCCTCCACGGCGATGTGGGCCTTCTCCAGGTCCAGAATCTTCATAACGACCCGCAGCCCGGAGATGACATCTGCGGGATACTCCCGGCACAGCCGGTCGTCGGCGGTGATGAAGGGCTCACACTCGCTGACGTTGACGATGATGGTGTCCACCTTGCCGATGGCGGAGGACAGCTTCACATGGGTGGGGAAGGTGGCGCCGCCCATGCCCACCACGCCGCCTTCACGGATGATGTCCATCAGCTCCTGGGAACTCAAGGCGTCCACCTGCTCCTGGGTTCTGGGCTGAACCTCGGGGCAGAGGGTTTTCTTGTGGTCGTTCTCGATGACCACGCTCATGACGGATGTACCGCTGGTATGGGCCCGCATTTCCACGGCCTTGACCTTGCCGGAGACCGGAGAATGGACCGGGACGCCCAGACCCTGGCACTCGCCGATCTTCTGGCCCACGGTCACCGGATCCCCTTTCTTCACCAGGGGCTTGCAGGGCGCGCCGATGTGCTGGGACATGGGCACCACCAGGATATCCGGCTCCGGGAATTCCTCAATCTCCCGGTCACAGGTGTACCACTTGTTTTCTTTGGGGTGGATTCCCCCGAAAAAAGAAAACGCCATCAAAACTCACCTCTTTTAGTTTCTGCGGCCCAAAGCCGCCTTTTCCAAATCCCATCATAGCGCATTTTCTGCAATTTGTCCACTGGATTATGGCAGAATAACCAAAAAACGTGAAGAAAATATATTTATATCGATATAAAAAGCACTAAAGCCGGATGTCTTTCCTTTCGGAGGACCGCTCAGATAAATTGGTGTTTGTGGGTGTGCGTCCCAAATTACCTGTCATTGCGAACCAGTGCGCACACTGGTGTGGCAATCCCCCGGTTAGAGGGGAAACGGAACGAAAACCACCCTAAATCCCCAGCAAAAAGGAAAAAACGTGACAAAAAGTGGCCTAAAACCTTGGGGGATTGCCACGCCAGTGTGCGCACTGGCTCGCAATGACAGAAAAATTTGAGGCAAAGCGACAAACACCAATTTACCTTGCCAGGGGGCATAATTTCTTCTTATGAAAAGCGGGGGACTCCATAAGGTTTTTGGGGAATTCCCCGGTTTTTCGTTGACTTGGAAACCGGGGGTATGGTATCATATTTCCCGTCTGAACCGGGCGGTTTTGGCCGATTCCGGAATCTGTTTAAGGAGAATTGCTATGCTCATTCCCGTTCTGCTGTTCGTTCTGGGCCTGGTGCTGCTGATTAAGGGCGGCGACTGGTTCGTGGACGGAGCTACCGGCATTGCCCGGCGGTTCCGGATTCCCGAGATCATCGTGGGAGCCACGGTGGTTTCCATCGGTACCACGCTGCCTGAGGTGATGGTTTCCGCCACCGGCGCCATGGAGGGCCTGGGCGCCATGGCCTACGGCAACGCCATCGGCTCCATCATCTGCAACACATCCCTCATCGCCGCCATTACCCTGGCTGTCCGGCCCGGCACCGTGGACCCCAAAACCCTGAGAATGCCGGTGCTGTTCTTCTTCGGCTCCGCGGCGCTGTACTGCGGGACGGCCTACCTCAGCGGCTATTTCAGCCGTCCCCTGGGCTTTGTGCTGCTGGCCATCTTCGTGATTTACATGGTCATCACTGTCCGTCAGGGCTTCAAGTCCCCTGCCGAACCCGAAGAGGAGGGTGACGAGGAAAAGGAGCGCAAGCTCTGGCAGGAGCTGGTGCTGCTGGTGGCGGGGGCTGCGGTCATCGCCGTGGGCGCCCGGCTGCTGGTGGACAACGGCACTCTGATTGCCCGGGAACTGGGCGTGCCGGAAACCGTCATCGCCCTGACCTTCGTAGCCCTGGGCACCAGCCTTCCGGAGCTGGTCACCGCCATCACCTCCCTGGCCAAGGGCCACGGCTCCCTGTCCCTGGGCAATGTGATCGGCGCCAACATCTTCAACCTGGTACTGGTGTCCGGCGTCAGTGTGTCCCTGGCCCCCTTCGAGGTGCCCTCCGCCAGCCAGATTTTCGGTCATAACGCCTCTCTGGTGCTGGATATCCCCGTGATGCTGGGGGTCATGCTGCTGCTCACCGTGCCTCCTCTGGTAAACGGGAAGCTGCACCGCTGGCAGGGCATCCTGCTTCTTTGCATCTACGCCGCCTACTGCGCCATTCAGTTTACCATGTAATTGCCCAAATCACAAAGCCCCCCCTATGACCGGCGGTCATAGGGGGGGCTTTTGTACGGAAAGACAAATTGGTGTTTGTCGCGCCGAAAAAACGCTGTCATTGCGAACCAGTGTGCGCACTGGCTCGCAATGACAGGATACTCGGGACGCATCCCTACAAACACCAATTTGCCGCACGGTATCGATTTACGCTTTCGGATGGATTTCCTGAGAAATTGTCAATTGTCAATTGAACCTCAGTCCAGCTTCGCGCCCACGTCCCGGTAGGGGCTTTCCAAGGGGGAGGCGGTTTCGGATTCGGACTGGTATTTGCTCACCACCTTGGAGGCCAGCTCCACGCTAAGCAGGGTGCCCGCGCCGGCAACGCAGCCGCCGGGACAGGCCATGCCCTCCAGCAGGTAGCCGTTGTACTTACCGGCTTTCGCCAGGGTCATGAGCTTGCGGCACTCCCGCAGACCCTCGGCCCGGGCGGTTTTCACCTCGGCGTCGGGGTGCTCCCGGCGGATCAGGTCGGCCACGGCCCCGGCTACGCCGCCGGACACCGCGAAGCCACGGCCCGCGGCGGTGCCCTCGTTGAGGCACTCCCCGTCGGGAATGTTGGCAAAGTCGATTTCCTTGGCCTCGAACATGCCGTTCAGCTCCTCAAAGGTCAGCACGAAGTCCACATCGGAGCGGATGTCCGCCCGGATGGCCTCCAGCTTCTTGGCGGCGCAGGGGCCTACGAAGACCACCTTGCAGCCCGGGAACTGCTTCTTCATCAGCCGGGCGGTGAAAACCATGGGGGTCAGGGTCATGGAGATTTTGTCCTTCTCTCCGGGGAAGAGCTTATAGATCATGGAGTGCCAAGCAGGGCAGCAGGAGGTGGCCATGTAGTTTTGTTCGGCGGGCACCTTCTCCAGGAAGTCGTGGGCCTCCTCAATGGTGCACATGTCCGCGCCTACGGCAACCTCCACCACCCGGTCGAAGCCCAGCAGCTTCATGGCGGTGACGAACCGCTCCGGGGTGGAGTTCTTGCCGAACTGGCCGATGAAGGCGGGGGCCACAATGGCGATGACCTGGTCGCCCTTGAGAATGGACTGGATCACCTGGAAAATCTGGCCCTTGTCCACAATGGCGCCGAAGGGGCAGCTGACCAGGCACTGGCCGCAGGAGACGCACTTGTCCTGGTTGATCACCGCCCGGCCGTGCTCGTCGGAGCCGATGGCGTCCATGCCGCAGGCCGCCTGGCAGGGCCGCTCCATGTGGATGATGGCGTTATAGGGGCAGGCCTTGGCGCATTTGCCGCACTTGATGCACTTAGACTGGTCGATGCAGCTCTTGCCGTTGACGAAGGAGATGGCCCCCTTGGGGCAGACCTTCTGGCAGGAGGCGGCCAGACAGTTCTGGCAGTTCTCCGTCACCCGGTACTGGTTGGTGGGGCAGGCGTGGCAGGCGTAAGGGATGATGTTGATCAGGGGCGGCTCGTAGTACTGCTCTGCAATAGCCGCGTGATCCATGCCCTCGGTCATCAGGGTCCGGGTCTGGACGGGACGGATGCTAAGGCCCATGGCCAGCCTTACCCGCTCACCGGCGATGGCCCGCTCCAGGAAGATGCTCTCCCGGTGCAGGGGCTGGTCGCCGGGGACGATTTTGTAGGGCAGGTCCTCGGCCTGGGTATAGTCTCCGCCGGCATAGGCCATGCGGGCCACTTCGGTGAACACGTTCTTTCGGATGTCCGTGATCAGGGACGGAATTCCTCTCATTTTTCCACACTCCATTTGAATTATTTTATACCTTGATAAGTATACTATAGGATTTCTCTTTTGTCATCAGGAAAATAAAAAATTTTCTCATGGAAAAACAGAACGACAAATTGTTGTTTACAACACACGCTCCAAGTTTTCTGTCATTCCCAGCCAGTGCGCACACTGGCGTGGGAATCCCCCGGTAAAACGGGGAGACGGGACGAAAACGGCCCTAAATCCTCGGGGGATTGCCACACCAGCGTGCGCGCTGGTTCGCAATGACAGCGTTTTTTCGGCGCGGCAAACACCAATTTGTCTGATTGGCGCGTCTTCCTGCATACCTGTCCCCAGGGTTGCATAGGGTAGGAGCAGAACGTGCAAGGGAGGAATGGAAATGAAACGCGCTGCGCTGTTTCTGGCGGTGGTGCTGCTGCTCGCCGTCCCGGCCCGGGCGGCGGGACTGGAGGTGGAGGGAAAGAGCGCCTGCCTGATGGACGTGACCACCGGCACGGTGCTCTACGAGAAGAATCCGTCGGAGCCCCTGGCTCCGGCCTCCGTCACCAAGGTCATGACGATGCTGCTGATTATGGAGGCCATCGACTCCGGGAAGATCTCCTGGGACGACACGGTGACAACCTCTGAGGCCGCCGCCGCAAAAGGGGGCAGCCAGGTCTACCTGAAGGTAGGGGAGACCATGACCGTCCGGGATATGCTGAAATCCATCGCAGTATCCTCCGCCAACGACTGCGCCTGCGCCATGGCGGAGCACCTGGCGGGGTCCGAGGGGGCCTTTGTGGAGCAAATGAACAAGCGGGCTCAGGAGCTGGGGATGACAAGCACCCACTTTGTCAACTGCACCGGCCTGGACGACGCGCCGGAGGCGAAGGAGCACCGTACCAGCGCCGGGGACATCGCCATCATGTCCCGGGAGCTGCTGAAAAACCATCCGGACATCAAAAAGTTTACCACCATCTGGATGGACACCATCCGGGGCGGGGCCTTCGGCCTCAGCAACACCAACAAGATGGTGCGCTTTTATCCCGGTGCCACGGGGCTGAAAACGGGCTTCACCTCCGGGGCAGGGTACTGCCTGTCGGCCTCGGCCCAGCGGGAGGGGCTGGAACTGGTGGCCGTGGTTATGGGCGCGGAGAGCTCCGCGGCCCGGTTTGCCGCCTGCAAGCAGATGCTGGACTATGGCTTCGCAAGCTATGCCCTTTATACGCCGGAGCTGCCCGAGCAGGCCCGGGTGCCCGTCCGGCTGGGGAAGGACGATTCGGTGAAGGCCGTGCTCCGGGGGGACAATGCCATTCTGGTGGAGAAGGGAGCCAAAAGCGGAATCCGGGCGGAGGTGTCCCTGGAGGACAGCGTCACCGCTCCGGTGGCGGGAGGTCAGCGCTTAGGCAGCCTGACCCTGCGCTCCGGGGATCAGGTCCTGGCGGAGCTTCCCCTGGTCGCAGAGGAAGCCATGGAGCGGGTCAGCTGGGGCGACCTGTTCATCCGCGTCCTCAAACGCGTCGCCATGGCAGGGTGAGGATGGAAAAGGGATCGGCAAATTGGTTTTTGTCGAATATATGCTGTCATTGCGAGCCAGTGCGCACACTGGCGTGGCAATCC
>JBJEYY010000043.1:0-3172 GCA_051887095.1 Faecousia sp.
TAAATTGTTGTTTACACTACTCGTTTCAAATTTCCTGTCATTGCGAACCAGTCCGCTTAAGTGGTGTGGCAATCCCCCGGTAAAATGGGGAAACGGAACGAAAACGGCCCTAAAACCTTGGGGGATTGCCACGCCAGTGTGCGCACTGGCTCGCAATGACAGCATGTTTTGTTACGCTAAACAACAATTTATCTGTCTGCTGGCCGAAAATATGGATGATGCTTTTTTGATGCAGGTGTGTTATAATGTACAGCCAGAAAGAGAGGGATTGCGCCATGGTAAAAATTCTGGCGGTGGACGACGAGAGGCCCATCGCGGAGCTGCTGCGCCTGAGCCTTACCCAGGCGGGGTATGAATGTGTGTGCGCCTACGACGGGGTAGAGGCGGCCAACCGGATCGAGAAGGAGAGCTTCGATCTGATTCTGCTGGATATCATGCTGCCGGGAATCGACGGCTTTGAGCTGATGGACTACATCCGCTCCACCGGAATTCCGGTGATTTTCCTGACTGCCAAGAACGCGGTCTCCGACCGGGTGAAGGGCCTTCGGATGGGGGCGGAGGACTATATGGTCAAGCCTTTTGACATCCAGGAGCTGCTGGCCCGGGTGGAGGGCGTTCTGCGCCGCCACGGGAAGCTGCAGACCGTGCTCCGGGTGGGGGACCTGACCATCAACACGCTCTCCATGCAGGTGACCCGGGGCGGCGAGGAAATCAGCCTTACCCGGAAGGAATACGAGCTGCTGCTGCTGTTTGCCCGGAATGTGGGGGTGGTGCTGTCAAAAAACACCATCTACGAGCGGGTGTGGGGCGGGGAGTACCCGGACAACACCCGGACCGTGGAGCTGCATATCCAGCGGATGAAGAAAAAGCTGGGATGGGATGACCGGCTAAAGCCGGTGTACGGCATGGGCTATCGGCTGGAGGGTTAGGCTATGAGCTACCGTCTGAAGCTCATCCTGACCATTTCCGTGCTCATTGCCCTGACCTTCAGTGTGGGGGGCACCATATTGATTTCCGTTTCCTTCGAAAACTCCCTGGAAACGGAGACCCAGACGGCCCTGAATGATTTTCAGGGGATTCAGAATACCCTGTATCTGCTCAACTCCATGGGTTCCCAGACGGGATTTGACAACCTGCGGGAGGCTCTTAACGGCATGGCGGAGCAGAAGGTGGGTCACTGGCAGGCGCTTTGCCTGAAAGCAGGGGATCACACCATCTATCAGAGCCGGGGGGAACTGCTGGCGGGCTACGTTCTGCCGGCCCTGTCCACCAGCCAATGCAGCTACATCCGCCTGGATGACGATTACGGCCAGGGCCTGCTGACCCAGAGCACCATTGCCGCGGGAACCGAAAAGCTTGTGCTCACGGCAAGATTCGATTTTTCTCCCCTCTACCGTACCCGGCAGGAGCAAAACCGGATTTACCTCACCGCCTATGCCGCAGTGGTGACGGTGGGCATTCTGGCGGCTGTTGTGCTGTCGTTTACCATGACCCGGCGCCTAAGGAGGCTCACCGCGGCGGTGCGGAAGATTGCCGGAGGAGATCTCACCACCCGGTCCCGGATTGCATCGTCGGATGAATTCGGACAGCTGTCCCGGGACTTTGACTCCATGGCGGACAAGCTCCAGGAAACCTTAAGCCGGATGGAGTCGGACATGCTCCGGCAGGAGAACTTCATGGGAGCCTTTGCCCACGAGCTGAAAACACCCATGACCGCCATCATCGGCTTCGCCGATCTGCTGCGGCAGGGAAATCTGGATGAAAATACCCGGATGACTGCCGCCAACTACATCTTCACCGAGGGACGGCGGCTGGAGAAATTGTCCTTCAAGCTGCTGGATCTGATCGTTCTGAAAAAGGACAGCATTGTCATGAAGCGGGTGTGGCTGAACCGGTATCTGGACGAGATTGAAAAGGCGCTGTCCCCCTCCCTGCGGGATAAGGGGATCCGGCTGGTGTGTCGTGCGGAGCAGGCAAAAGCTGTGCTGGAGCCGGATTTGGTAAAATCACTGCTGTACAACCTGATCGACAACGCCTCCAAGGCCATGGACTCCGGCGGCATCATCGGGGTGAAGGCAACGGCCATCCCCGGAGGCTGCCAGTTCTATGTGGCGGACAACGGCCGGGGCATGGAGGAAAAGGAGCTGGCCCGGATTACCGAGGCATTCTACCGGGTGGACAAGTCCCGCTCCCGGGCTCAGGGAGGCGCGGGGTTGGGACTGGCCCTGTGCAAGCAGATTGTGGAGCTTCATAACGGCTCCATCCATTTTGAGAGCAAGCCCGGCGCGGGCACCCAGGTGACCGTGACCCTCTACGGAAAGGGGGAGAACAAACGGTGAAAATCCGATCCTTATTTCTGGTGCTGTGCGCCGGGACGGTGATTGCCCTGGGGGCCATGCTCCCCGGACTTGTGGGAAAACGGATGGACGCTGCGGAGCAGGGCAAAATCCAGTTCGCTCCGGTGCAGGAGGTACGGCTGGAGTTTGCAGACAGCGGCATCACCATGAAGCAGACCCTGGCCATTATGGGCCCCCTGCGGGATATGGTGAATATTCCGGAGGAGCTGGCCACCCTCAAACGGTCCAAGGTGGAGCGCATCACCGCCGACGCCGCGCAGCGGTACAACCAGGCAGGCGTGCTCCTGCGGGACCCCGGGGACTTTTCCCGCTATTCCATGGTGGGTGACATAACGGTGCTGGTCTATGGTCCGGAAAATCTGAGCAACGTGTTCTGGATTGTGGACTACGCAGACGCTGAGGGGAATTCCTGGTTCCATATGGTCATTGACGACCAGACGGGGACAGTGTGCTCGGTGGAATACCGGGATTTGGAAGATGAATACGGTTCCGGGGAGATGCGTAAGATTCTGGAGGGCTTCTGCCAGACCTATCTGGAGGGCCTGGGGGAGGAGTTCTTTGACTACAGCGCGGAGGATCTGACGGCCAAGCTGGACGTGGCTGTGGACCAGTCCTATATGGCCGCCCAGCTCCGGTTTGATGCCTGGGACAATCCCCTTTACGGCGAAACCCGGATCGTATTCTTCCTGAACCGGAACGGGTTCTATACCTACTTTGAGTGACTGGGGCTGGGAAGGAAAATTGTTGTTTGTACGTTTTTGCTGTCATTGCGAGCCAGTGCGCACACTGGCGTGGCAATCCCCCAGTTGAATGGA
>JBJEYY010000044.1:0-3164 GCA_051887095.1 Faecousia sp.
GGATTGCCACGCCAGTGTGCGCACTGGCTCGCAATGACAGCGTTTTTTCGGGTGCGCACTTGTAAACAACAATTTACCTGCGGACATCATCTTTCTCCACAACGACAATACCCCCTCAGAGCATAGCTCTGAGGGGGTCGTACTCTAAAAACCAGGAATTACACGCCGGAGTAGGCGGAGAAGCCGGCGTCGATGGGCAGCACCACGCCGGTGATGGCGGAAGCGGCCCGGTCATCACACAGGAACAGCGTCGCGCCCAGCAGCTCCTCGGCATCCACGAACCGTCCCGTGGGAGTTCCGTTCAAAATCTTGGCGGAGCGGGCAGTAGGAGTGCCGTCGGCATTGAACAGCAGGGCCTTGTTCTGGGCGGAAACCAGGAAGCCCGGAGCAATGGCGTTGCACCGGATACCGGTACCCGCGAAATGGGTTGCCAGCCACTGGGTGAAGTTGGAAATACCGGCCTTGGCAGCGGAGTAGGCAGGGATCTTGGTCAGCGGGGTGTAGGCGTTCATGGAGGAGATGTTCAGAATGCAGCCGTGCTTCTTTTCCACCATATCCTTGGCAAAGGCCTGGGTGGGAAGCAGGGTGCCCTGGAAGTTCAGCTTGAACACGAAGTCCACACCGCTGGGCTCCAGGTCGAAGAAGGACTTACCGCCCTCCTTGGCCTCGTGCTGGTACTCGTTGTCGGTGGTAGCCCGGGGATTGTTGCCGCCCGCGCCGTTCACCAGAATGTCGCAGGGACCCAGGTCCGCCAGCACCGCCTGGTGTACAGCCTCCAGAGCCTCGGGATCCAGCACGTTGGCCTTGTAGCCCTCACAGACATAGCCCTCAGCCTTCAGTTCGCCCGCCAGCTTCTTCACAGCCTCCTCGTTCAGGTCCAGGGCGGCAACCTTGGCGCCGCTCTGCGCGAAAGCACGGGCCATGGCACCGCAGATCAGTCCGCCCGCGCCGGTAACCACCACAACCTTGCCGCTAAAGTCAATGTTCAAAGGAAGATTTGCCATTTTGATTACCTCCGATTAAATTTTTCCGTCCAAACGGTCCAGCATATCCCACACGCCCAGCATGTACATGATGCCCAGAGCCCGGTCGTACAGGCCGTAGCCGGGGCGCACGGTACCGGGACCCTCGCCCCACAGGTGACGGCCGTGGTCGGGGCGGATATAGCCCTCGTAGCCGCAGTCATGGTAGGCCTTCAGGATTTCCAGAATGCCGGTGTCTCCGTCGCAGTCCCGGTGGCTGGCCTCGGAGAAGTCCCCGTTGGGGAAGTGCTTGACGTTTCGAATGTGGGCAAAAGCAATCCGGTCGCAGTGCTTGCGGACAACCGCCGCCACATTGTTATTGGGATCCGCGTTCAGAGAACCGGAGCACAGGGTCAGGCAGTTGTAGGGATTGTCTACCATCTTCAAGAACCGGTCAATGTTTTCCTCGTTGATCAGGAGCCTGGGCAGTCCGAAGATGTCCCAGGGGGGATCATCCATGTGGATGGCCATTTTGATGCCGCACTCCTCGCAGGTGGGCATGATGGCCTCCAGGAAGTACTTGAGGTTCGCCCAGAGCTTCTCGTGGTCCACGTCCTTGTAGGCCTTGAACAGCTCGTCCAGCTTGGCCATCCGCTCCGGCTCCCAACCGGGGAAGGACATATTGTACTTCTCGGTAAAGTCCAGGATGTACTTGGCCATGGCGTTGTAGTCGTCCTGGATCATGTTCTTTTCATAGAACAGCGCGGTGGAGCCGTCCCCCACCGGATGGAAGAGGTTGGAGCGGGTCCAGTCAAAGATAGGCATGAAGTTGTAGCAAATCACCTTCACGCCGAACTTGGACAAATTGCGGATGGTCTGGCAGTAGTTTTCGATGTACTGATCCCGGGTGGGCAGGCCGATCTTGATGTCGTCATGGACGTTCACGGACTCCACCACGTCCATGTTGAAGCCGTAGGGGGCAAGCTGCTTCTGAACCTCGGCAATTTCCTCCACTTCCCAGACTTCCCCGGGCAATTTGTGGTGCAGGGCCCAAACGATGCTGGTGACGCCGGGAATCTGCTTGATGTCCGCAAGGGTAATTTTGTCATTGCCCTCGCCGTACCATCGGAAACCCATTTGCATTGGCATTGGAACTCCTCCTTATACTTTTTTCGCTTGATGATAGTATACCTCTTATTTTTCACAATGGAAATTGCAAAGATTGTTTGACGCATTGTAAATCTTGTGCTAATATCTTTTTTGAGGTGATCCTATGCGAGAACGCACCCAATTGTTCGATCCGCGCCAGAACATGCGCCGGACAGATTATGAAATTTTTCATTACCGGGACCAGAAGCCCTCGGACGTAGAGGTTCACCACCACGATTTTTTTGAAATCTACCTCTTCCTCAGCGGTCAGGTGGAGTACCGGGTGGAGGGGCAGCTGTACCATCCCCAGAGCGGAGATCTGATCCTCATCAACCCCATGGAGCTTCACCAGCCCATCCTCCACCCTGGGAAGCAGCCCTACGAACGGATTGTCCTGTGGATCAGCAAGGCGTATCTGGAGCGTTTTGACCATGGAACGGAAAGCCTGATCCGCTGCTTCGACACTTCCCTGCCCACCCACTCCAATCTGATTCACCCGGCCCCCTCCCAGCGGGAGCAGCTGCAAACACTGATGGAAGCCCTTGTCCAGGAACGTGCCTGCGGCGACTACGCCAGCAGTCTTTGTGCGGAGGGGATTCTCATGCAATTTCTGGTGGCTGTAAATCGTTTGGCCCTCCGGGCTCCCCAGGAAGCGTTAAATCCCGAAGAAACTCCCGCCCTGATTTCCCAGGTGCTCAGCTATATCAACGACCATTATCAGGAGGAGCTTTCTCTGGAGCTTCTTGCCCAACGGTTCTATGTAAGCAAATACCACCTGTCCCACACCTTCAGCAAAACGGTGGGAACCAGCGTCTACCGCTACATCATCCTGAAACGGCTGATGATCGCCAAGCAGCTGCTGCAATCCGGAGCCTCCCCCGGAACCGTCTACACCGCCTGCGGCTTCGGCGACTACGCCAATTTCTACCGTGCCTTCAAGGCCCAGTACGGCGTCTCCCCCAGCGACTGCACTGCGGAAGGATAATCCCCTTTATACCGACAAATTGTTGTTTACAAGAGCGCGTTACAAATTACCTGTCATTGCGAACCAGT
>JBJEYY010000045.1:0-3159 GCA_051887095.1 Faecousia sp.
GTCCCCAATTACCTGTCATTGCGAACCAGTCCGCAGACTGGTGTGGCAATCCCCCGTTTAGAGGGGAAATGTACCGAAAAGCACCCGGAAAAACGGGGATTGTTGCGATTCTTGGTGGTAATCGTTACCTGGTTCCATTCAACCGGGGGATTGCCACGCCAGTGTGCGCACTGGCTCGCAATGACAGCGTTTTTTCTGGTGCACACGCGTAAACAACGATTTATCGCCTTGCTGTCGAACGTCGACAGGTGTAAAAAGGATACCGGGATGTCCCCGATGGGGGCGCCCCGGCTATAGGGCATGGCCTTTTCGGGGCCGTGCCCTGTTCTGCGTATTTTCAGGAGGTTAAAATGGGAAAGAGATTTGATACCTTGATGTTCCCCGGGGGGAAAAGCAAGGCGTTTACCCTGAGCTATGACGACGGCGTGGTACAGGACCGCCGCTTAGCGGAGCTGCTGCGAAGCTATGGGCTGAAATGCACCTTCAACCTGGGCTCCGGGGTGCTGGGCCATACGGACATAGGCCGTTTCCCGGGAAAGAAGGAGATCGATGTATCCAAGGTATCCCCTCAGGAGGTGCCTGAGGTTTACCGCACCCACGAAATCGCGGGCCATGGACTGTACCATTCCGCCCTGGATACGGTGGGGACGCCTCTGGCTGCCTACGAAATCACCGAGGACAAGCGGGCTCTGGAGGGCATCGCGGGGAAGCCCCTGAAAATGTTTGCCTATCCCTTCGGCTTTTTCAATGAGGACGTGAAGCAGCTGCTGCGCCTTGCCGGATATCAGGGGGCCAGAACCGTAAAATCCACCCGTGATTTTAAACTCCCGGAGGATTTTCTGGAATGGAACCCCACCTGCCACCACACAGACGATAAACTGATGGAGCTGGCCCGGGAATTCGTGGAGGGCTTTTCCTTTGGCCCCATGCTGTTCTATGTATGGGGACACGCCTACGAATTTGATGGCGACGACAACTGGGATGTGATCGAGAAGCTGGCGGAATTCATGGCGGAGAACGCGGACACGGTCTGGTTTGCCACCAATGGGGAGATCATCGATTACGTCAATGCCTACCGCCGCTTGGAGTATTCCGTGGACGGCTCCATGATCTACAACCCCAGCGCCGTGGATGTGACCATCCGCACAGCCTGGGAAACCGCCGTGCTGAAAGCGGGGGCGTGTACTGCGATTGCTCCCACACCGCTGTAAAGGGGAATTTTATGGGCATGATGCAATACAATAACCCGGTCATCCGGTTAATGGTGAAGGCTGCCAATATGATGACTGTCAGCTTTTACTGGGTGGTGTGCTGCCTGCCGGTGGTAACCATTCTGCCTGCCTGCGCCGCGCTGTACCACAGCGTGGCGGGAGTGGTGATGGGCAGAGGCACCGGAGTGACCAGGGATTTCTTTACCGCCTTCCGGGACGCACTGCGGCCGGGGGTGGCCCTCACCGCCGTGCTGGGTGTGCTGACGGCGCTGGTCTGTTTCGGCATCTATACCGGGACAAAGATCTGGTCCGTGGGTATCTTCGGTACGGTCTATATGGCGGCTGGGATTCTGGTCGGGATCCCGCTGGCTGCCATGCTGGTGTTTATTCCTCCTGTTCTGGCCCGGTTCGAGGGCGGGGCATCCGTGATTGTCCGGCTGTCCATGTACTTTTCCGGCAAGCACCTTCTGCGCTCGGTGTGGTATCTGCTGCTCCTTGCTGCCGCCGTGTGGAGCGTTGAGTTCTTTCCGCTGCTGCTGCTCGTCATTCCGGCGGTGTACATGGACCTGATCCGGGGAGGGACGGAAAAAATCATGAATCAGTACATCCGGGAGACCGGACTGGAGGACGAACAGGAATCTGCTCCCGAGGAGGCCGAAGGGGCGGAGGAGCCCTCCGCTCTGTCTCTGGACAAGCTGCTGGGCGATTCCGGTGGGGAGGACAGCCATGGCTGAGATTGAACTGAGTGGGATTGTAAAAATCTATCCCTTTGCCCAGGTTCGGGGCCTGCTGGGGAGGAAAAAACAGCAGGAGCTGCTCGCAAAGCAGAAGGCCATGCCCCATACCACCAACGAAGGGGTGGTGGTGCTGCAAAAAATCAATCTGAGCATCCAACCCGGGGAGTTTGTGGTGATTTTGGGCCCCTCCGGCTGTGGAAAAACCACCCTGCTGCGGCTGATCGCGGGGCTGGAGGAGCCCTCCCTGGGGGAAGTGCGCTTTGACGGGAAGGTCATGAACGGTCTGCCGCCGGAGGAGCGGGACGTGGCCATGGTATTTCAGAACTATTCCCTGTATCCTCACCTGACGGCCTTCGACAACATTGCGTTTCCCCTGCGGAATCTGCACATCCCCCGGGGAGAGCTGGAGGAGACGGTCCGGCATATGGCGGGGCTTCTGCAAATCGAGCAGTGCCTGGACCGGCTGCCCTCGGAGCTTTCCGGAGGACAGCTCCAGCGGATTGCAATTGCCCGGGCCCTGGTGCGAAAGCCCCAGGTTTTCCTGATGGATGAGCCCTTCAGCAATCTGGACGCGCCGCTGCGCGCATCGCTGCGGGCCATTGTGAAGCGGCTTCACCAGGAGCTGGGAACCACCTTCTTGTATGTGACCCACGACCAGAATGAGGCGCTGTCCTTGGGAGAGCGGATTCTGGTCATGCGGGAGGGGCAGATTGTGCAGGACGGCTCTGCCGCGGAGGTGTATAACCGGCCTGGCAATTGCTATGTGGCGTCCACAGTGGGAGCGCCCCAGATGAATCTGTTCCCGGTGCGGGCAGAGGGGGATGGGACATTTAGGCTGCTGGGAAAGCGGTTTATCCTGCCGGATTGTCTTCGGACGCTTCGGGGGGATTTTCAGGTGGGAATCCGTCCGGTCCACTTCTCCTTGGAGGAGGGGATCCGGGCAAGGCTCACCCATGCGGAGCATCTGGGCACGGAATCGGTGCTGCACCTGAAGCAGGGGGACACGGAGTTTACGGTGGTGCTGGAAGCGGACGAGGCAGAGCCCCTTCGCAGAGGCCAGGAGGTTTCGGTTGTGCCCATGGAAAAGAAATTCCATTTCTTCGACCTGGAAGGGAACAGAATTATGTAAACCGTATGTGCGCAGTTGGGGTAAATAGTTGTTTACACTACACGTTTCATATTTCCTGTCATTGCGAACCAGCGCGCACGCT
>JBJEYY010000046.1:0-16656 GCA_051887095.1 Faecousia sp.
ATAAACTTTTCTATACTCTTTATTATCGTTGCAGTATTACTTTCGTATTGTTTATACTTTTTCTTTTTTGCTGTTTTCAATGCATCTTCGAGATTTTCAATCTCCATACAAGGACAAATCAATCCTAGCTCAGTAAATTGATCAATTATTTGAAATTGATGATCGTCCACATGTTCGCCGTACTTTGCCAGTCTGGGAACCGCAATGACCTTCTTGCCCTTCTTCACAGCACCGATGATGGCACCGGTGCCTCCATGAGTGATGACAATATCTGCCCTGCCCATGATTTCCGCAAACTCGTCCCTATCCAGAAATTCCTTATAAGCGAAGTTTACAGGCTTATAGTCGCTGTAGCCAATCTGGGCAAAGACCTCTTCTTCCAGCTTCAATTCATCAACAGCTTTCAGAAGTCTGTTGAACTGGAACTTCTGGGAACCCAATGTAATAAAAATCATCAGTAGATGCCTCCCAGATAAATGGCATTGGGATAGACTTCCTTCATGGTCTCCCACTGCACATAGAACTGATCCGCAAACTTATACAGCAATTTTCCGGTCTCCGTGGGAGAAGTCACCTTGGCAAAGGACTCCAGATAGATCAGCTTTCCGCCAAACAGCTTCACCAGCAGGCACATGGGAATCATTGCCAGAACGCCGGTGCAGATGATCACATTGGGTCTTTCCTTCAGAAAAATACCCAGTGAAAGGAAAGCGTTTGCTAGCATTCTCGGAAGGAATGTTTTTTCCTTTCGATTTACCTGCTGCAAATAATAGGTTTTCTGTCCCCGCGAGGCTGCATTGTACAGGGTCTTCTCAGTCAGAACAAAACTATCGTATTTCTCCATCAACGGCTTCAACATCATAAGCTGCTCATAATGACCGCCGGAGGAAGCTGCAAAGCATACCTTTTTCTTTTTCAATCTCAATCCCTCCGGAAAAGGTCCCTCGTATAGACCTTCTCCTTCACATCATCCAGCGCGCTTTCGTACCGGTTCGCGATAATGGCGCCGCTCTGCCTCTTGAACTCCTCCAGGTCGTTCACCACACGGCTGCCGAAGAAGCGGTCGCCGTCGCGCAGGGTGGGCTCGTAGATGATCACCGTGGCGCCCTTGGCCTTGATGCGCTTCATCACGCCCTGGATGCTGCTCTGGCGGAAGTTGTCGGAGTTCGCCTTCATGGTCAGCCGGTACACGCCCACCACGACTTCCCGCTCCTTGCTTTCATCCCAGCTGTCGTTGGCGCAGTAGGCCCCGGCGATTTCCAGCACCCGGTCGGCGATGAAGTCCTTCCGGGTCCGGTTGCTCTGCACAATGGCCTCGATCAGGTTCTCCGGAACGTCCTGGTAGTTGGCCAGCAGCTGCTTGGTGTCCTTGGGCAGGCAGTAGCCCCCGTAGCCGAAGCTGGGGTTATTGTAGTGGCTCCCGATCCGGGGGTCCAGGCACACGCCGTCAATAATCTCGCGGGTGTTCAGACCCTTCATCTCCGCGTAGGTGTCCAGCTCGTTGAAAAAGCTGACCCGCAGCGCCAGATACGTATTGGCGAACAGCTTCACGGCCTCCGCCTCGGTGAAGCCCATGTACAGCGTGTCGATGTCCTCCTTAATGGCCCCCTCCTGCAGCAGCCGCGCGAACACCTGGGCCGCCCGCACCAGCCGGGCGTTTTGGACATCCGTGCCCACAATGATCCGGCTGGGGTAGAGGTTGTCGTAGAGCGCCTTGCTCTCCCGCAGAAACTCCGGGCTGAAGAGGATGTTGTCACAGTGGAACTTCTCCCGGATGCCCGCCGTGTAGCCCACGGGGATGGTGGACTTGATGACCATAATGGCCTCGGGATTGCACTCGATGACGAGCTTTATCACCGCCTCCACCGCGGAGGTGTCGAAGAAGTTCTTCTTGGAATCGTAGTTGGTGGGCGCGGCAATGACCACGAAGTCTGCGTCGGAGTAGGCCTCCTTGGCGTCCAGCGTGGCGGTCAGATCCAGCTCCTTCTCGGCCAGATACTTCTCGATGTACTCGTCCTGGATGGGGGATTTCCGGCTGTTGATCAGCTCCACCTTCTCCGGCACGATGTCCACGGCGGTAACCTTGTGATTCTGCGAAAGCAGCGTGGCAATGGACAGCCCCACATACCCGGTGCCCGCCACCGCGATTTTCAAATCTTCAAAATTTCTCATTTTCTCTCACTCACATATCTTTATTCTTTATTCAAACGAAAAAATGGTGTCATTGCCATGAAAATGCTGTCATTGCGAACCAGTGCGCACACTGGTGTGGCAATCCCCCGGTCCTTCCTCCAACGACTGGCTCGGAATGACAGCGTTATTTAGTCCATTCAACTCCGATTCACATATAGTATCCTTTATACCACTGGGCGAACTTCCGCAGGCCCTGGCGAAGGGAGGTCGCGGGCTTGAACCCGAAGTCCCGCTCCAGCGCACTGGTGTCCGCGTAGGTCACCGGCACGTCCCCGGGCTGCATGGGCACCAGCTCCTTGTGGGCCTCAAAATCATAGTCCTCCGGCAGCACCCCCGCCCGGATCAGCTCCTCCTGGAGGATGGTCACGAAGTCCAGCAGATTCTCCGGCTGGTTGTTGCCGATGTTGTACACCGCGTAAGGCGGCAGCGGCAGACCGTCCTCGCCCAACGCCCGGTCCGGGGCCTTGCCCATCACCCGGACGACGCCCTCCACGATGTCATCGATGTAGGTAAAGTCCCGCTTGCAGTTGCCGTAGTTGAAAATCTGAATGGTCTTGCCCTGGCGCAGCTTGTTGGTGAAGCCGAAGTAAGCCATATCCGGCCGTCCGGCAGGCCCATACACCGTGAAGAACCGCAGTCCCGTGGAGGGAATGTTGTACAGCTTGGAATAAGCGTGGGCCAGCAGCTCGTTGCTCTTCTTGGTGGCGGCATAGAGGGAAACCGGGTTATCCACCTTGTCCTCGGTGGAGTAGGGCACCTTTTTGTTGGAGCCGTAAACCGAAGAACTGGAGGCATACACCAGGTGCTCCACCCCCGACGCATCATTGTCATAGGAATGGCGGCAGGCCTCCAGAATGTTGTAAAAACCGATGATGTTGGACTCGATATAGGCGTCCGGGTTGGTGATGGAGTACCGCACCCCCGCCTGGGCCGCCAGATTCACAACAATCTGGGGCTTGTATTTTTCAAAGAGTTCCGCAATCACCACTCTGTCCGCGATGCTGCCTTTTACAAATACAAAGGAAGGATGCGAAGTAAGTTCCCCCAGCCGTGCCTCCTTCAACCCAACGTCATAGTAATCGTTCATATTGTCGATTCCGATGACAGTTACGTCCTCCACGTCCCTCAGCAGCCGCTTCGCCAGATTGCTGCCGATAAATCCGGCCGCGCCGGTAACCAGAATCGCTTTCCCTTTCAGATCTACCTTGCTCATCGCTTTCTCCATTCTCTTTCGCAAAATAAAGCGCCCGGGCATCCGCTTTCCGCAGCCGGAAGGGGCATTTCGTCCTAAATTGCCACAGGGCATATTCTTTATGTTCTTATCGGGTTCACTCAGCAAAGCGGCAAATTGTTGCATATAAGCGTGCGTAACAAAAAATGTGTCATTTTATGTTACAGTTTGCAGGACGGCTGCGTGACTCCAATATGCGCATCCTATTTTACGGCTGCACTATTAGACGATAATTATACTACTATATTGGGTTTAAGTCAATCGTCTGCGCATGTTTCTGTCGATTTCTCTGTCACAAACCTAAGCCCCGGACAAGCAGCCTTCTTCGGGATGCCGCGGTTATTTTTTGTTACGCGCGCAGAATCATTTCGCATCCGCAAGACATCCGTTTCATCCAGTTTCTTCTTGTCTTGGCTTTCATTCTCACTCATAGCTTTTCCGATCCGGGAAAAGCTAGTGATGCGAAAAGGAATTGACCTTTTCTCCCGGAAAACGCCATTGTTTTCCGGAAAACCACAAAAAGGAGAGAAGTAACTATGAGAAGCAACAATCAGATCAACGTTCCTCAGGCCCGGGAAGCCATGGATAAGTTCAAGATGCAGGCAGCGGGCGAAGTTGGTGTGAACCTGAAGCAGGGCTACAACGGCGACCTGACCTCCCGCGAGGCCGGCTCTGTCGGCGGACAGATGGTCAAGAAGATGATCGAAGCCTACGAGCAGGGTCTGCAGTAAACTACGCGAGCGGACAGCCTTCCGGCTGCCCGCTCTTTTTCTCATTTCAAGGTAATGGAAGCGTTGAGGATATTTTCCCCCGTAAGCTTTTGGCTGTATGCATCCGGCTGGGACCCGCCTGCGTACAGGATAAACTCCCCCGGTTCGTACACCCGTTTCCCATCCTCCGTGACAACCGTAAACATTTCCGCAGGGATTTCGGCGCAAACCTTCACTTGCTCCCCTGCTTTCACGAAGACGCGGCGGAAGGCGCACAGCCGGTATTTTGGCGTGGCAACGGATGCTTCCACATCCTGTAAGTAGAACTCCACCACCGTGTTGGCATCCATATTGCCCGTATTTGTCACTGTAACACAAGCCTTCGCGCCGCTTCCCGACACCACCTCGCCGTCCGCCTTCAAATCGGAGTAGACAAACTTCGTGTAGCTCAGGCCATAGCCGAAGGGGAACAGGGGCTCCCCGGTGAAATACTTGTAGGTTCTTTCCTTCATACTGTAGTCACAGAAATCAGGGAGCTCGTTGTCGTTTCTGTAGAAGGTCACAGTCAGCCTTCCGCTGGGGTTGAATTCCCCGAACAGCATATCCGCAACGGCCTTGCCGCCCATGGCTCCGGGATACCAGCCCTGAACAATGGCCGCGGAGCCCTCATTGCCCTCGGCAAAGTCGATGGCGCTGCCGCTTAAATTCACGATGATGAACGGGGTATCGCCTTCGCAGAGAGTTTTCACCAGTTTTCGCTGGGATTCCGGCAGCAGCAGATCCTTCTTATCGCCGCCCATCTCCTTGTCCATCATTTGTAACATGCGCCCGCTGGGCGCACCAGAAAACACCCGGAGTGGAATGCACTCCGGGTGTTTGGAAAAAGAATCAACCTGCAGGCGAGATTTCCGTTCTTTTACCGGCAAAGTACTGCACCGCCAGCACAGCGCCCACCAGGACCATGCCAACGCTGTCCGTTACCACCCCAGGGTAAATCAGCATCAGGCCGCCCACGGCGCTGCCAATCCTGAGATACCAGGGCATCTTCCGGAAGACATAGCCTTCCAGCGCGGCAGACACGCCAAAGATGCCCACAAGGGAGGTAATGCAGATCAGGACAATCTCACCCAAATTGGTGTCCACCAGCAGCATGGCGGGATTCAGGGCGAAAACATAGGGCACAATGAAGGCCGCAATGGCCAGCTTGGTGGAGGTCAAGGCCGTTTTCATAGGATTGCCCTGGGCAATAGCCGCTCCGGCGTAGGCAGCCAGCGCCACGGGAGGCGTCAAATCGGCAACAATACCAAAGTAGAACACGAAGAAATGAGCCGCCACGGTGGGAACGCCCATCCGCACCAAAATCGGTGCGCAGGTAGCCGCCATGATGCAGTAGTTGGCAGTGGTGGGAACGCCCATGCCCAGTACGATGCAGCAGAGCATGGTCAGGAACAGCGCAATAATAACCCTGTTGCCCGCCAGAGCCACAATGCCGTTGATCAGCATATTGGCAAGGCCCGTCATGGTGATGGTACCGGCAATGATTCCTGCCACACCACAGGCGGCCGCCACGGTGATGGTTCCCTGGCCGCCCGCGGCCAGGGCCTCCAGAATCCGCTTGGGGGTAATCCGGTTGCCCTTGTTAAGCAGGCTCACAAAGATTGCAGCCACAATGGCAATGGCCGCAGCGTACTGGATGCTCTTGGTATTGGAGCTGACCAGATAAATCAGCAGCACCAGGGGCAGCAGCAGATACATCTGACCCAGCAGGGGCCGGATTTTGGGAAGCTCCTCCTTCCTAAGGCCCCGAAGCCCCAGCTTCTTGGCCTCCAGATGGACGGCGATAAAGATACCGGCAAAGTACAGCACCGCGGGAAGAATAGCCTTCAGCACAATCTGGCTGTAGGGAAGATCAACATAGTCCGCCATCAGGAAAGCGGCCGCGCCCATAATAGGCGGCATGATCTGACCGCCTGTGGAAGCGGAGGCCTCCGCCGCAGCGGCAAACTCCGGTTCGTAACCGGTCTTCTTCATCAGAGGGATCGTGACGGAGCCAGAGCCCACCGTATTGGCCACAGAGGAACCGGAAACCATGCCCTCCATGGCGCTGACCACCACGGCCACCTTGGCAGGTCCGCCGGAGAGGCCACCCACGGCGGCGTTGGAGATGTTGATAAAGAAGTCCGCAATGCCCGTGCGCTCCAGAAACGCGCCGAAGATGATAAACACCACGATGAACTTGGAGCAGACGTTGATGGGCGTGGAGAAGATTCCCTCTTTGCTGTAGAACAGATATCGGACGGAATAATTCAGTCTCCGCAGGAACGAGGGATTGGACAGGCCCCAGATCAGGGCATAGACCAGGAAGCACCCTGCCACAATCAAAATGGGCAGGCCCACACTCCGGCGGCAGACCTCGGCCAGAGCCAGGATGCCCACAATGCCGATTGCAATCTGGTACCAGGCAAAGTTCGTACCCTGCTGGATGATGGTTACCGCGTTAAAGGAGAAATACAGGAACGCGCCGGTGCCCACCACCATCATGACCACATCGTACCAGGGGATATGGTTGACACTCTGATGTCCCTTTTTGGCGGGGAATACCAGAAATCCCAGCAGAATGATCCAGGCTACGAAGGTAGTGAGCCTCAGCTCCTCCAGCCAGCTGGTAAACAGGGTTACGTACAGACAAAACAGGGAAAACGCTGCCAGGACACAATTCACCGCGAATCTGGGCTTTCCCTCCCAGATGCGGACATTGGACTCCTGGTCATATTTTTTCATGACGGCATCCAAATCCATGGGCTCTTCCGTCTTTGGTTTTTTCTTCAAGAATGCCATTGACTACCTCCCGGGAATTGTAAGGAAGCTCTGAATAAACCGGCAAGTGCTGACGGCAGAAGATTCCCCGCTCAGCCGCAGACGATTCATTCAGAGGTTCCCTGGGTGATACGGATTGACCGCGGCGAAAGACTGCCGCGGTCAATCCGCATATGGCTTATCTCAATTACTCAGTGGGGACCGTTACGCCCTTCTCAGCGAAGTACTTGGCGGCGCCGGGATGGAAGGGAGCAGCCATACCGCTGGTGGCGTTCTCGACGCTCAGTTCCTTGCCCTTGCCGTTCTCGGCGGCGATGGCATCCACGTTGTCAAAGATGGCCTTGGTCAGATTGTACACATCGTCGTCCTTGGCATCGGCAGACACAATCAGGGTGGCCTTCACGGTGACGGTGACCACATCCGCATCCTGTCCGGGATAGGTGCCGGCAGGAATGGAGTAGCTGGTATAGAAGGAATTATCCGCCATCAGCTTGGCAGCGATGTCGCCGTCGATGGGCACAAGATAGGCGCTGTTGGTGGTGCACAGCTCCGTAATAGCGGCGGTGGGAGCACCTGCCACAATGAAGGCCGCGTCAATCTTGCCGTCCTTCAGAGCGTCAGTGCTGTCGGCGAAGCTCTGGTACTGGGGCTTGATGTCATTCTCTGTCAGACCGGCAGCCGCCAGAACGTCCATGGCGTTGAAGTATACGCCGGATCCGGGGGCACCGATGGAAACGCTCTTGCCTGCCAGATCGGCAACGGACTTAATATCGGGGTTCATGGTCACCAGCTGCACTGCCTCGGCGTACAGGCCGGCCACAACCCGGAAGGAGTTGATCTTTCCGTTGGCCTCAAAGGAGCGGCTGCCCGCCCAGGCGTAGGCCATAACATCGGACTGCACGGTGCCCAGCTGGTAGTCACCGGAATCGATGGACTCAATGTTGGCCTTGGAGCCGTCGGTGGAAACCACGGTCACATCAATTCCCGCTTTATTCTTGATGTACTGGCCCAGTACACCGCCGAAGGCGTAATAGGTGCCGGAGGTACCACCGGTACCCATGGTCATCTTCGTGGCGCCGCCGGCGCCGCAGGCGGCCAGGGACATAACCATAACCAGCGCCAAAACCATCGCAAGCATCTTCTTCATTTTCATTACCTTTTCCTCCTCGTCGTTTCTTATCCGGGACGGAGCCCAAATAATGGGAATGGCGGTATTATACATCCCATTTTGCAATTTTGCAAGTGTAAAATCTCACGTCATCCCTTCCGCACCCGGTCCAAACCGGGTTTTGGCAGATTTTATGCGATTTTTCCGTTGCAAAAATTCATTTTCGAGTTGTTTTCCTCACCATTTCGTCCCGCTTTTTGTGGATAATTCACAATAACCCATTGTGTTCTTCCCTTCCTTTGCGCTATTTCGCTGATTTGTGTACGGGAAGCGGAAAACTGTGCTTTCCACGCGGACGATCCTTCAAATTTACTCCTATTTTTCCCTGCAGGCCTTCATTTCCCCGGTCGCTCCCGCAGGAACTTTCCTTCGATAAATTGTTGTTTGTCAAATATATGCTGTCATTGCGAGCCAGTGCGCACACTGGCGTGGCAATCCCCTTGTTGAATGGAACCAGGTAGCGATTACCACCAGAAATTGCAACGTTTTCCCACTCTGTAGGGCAATTGTCGATACATTTTCCCTCTAACCGGGGGATTGCCACACCAGTCTGCGGACTGGTTCGCAATGACAGGTAATTTGGGACGCAGCCCGCCAAACACCAATTTCCCGCTCCGTTCCGGCAATCCTCTCCCCACTTTCCGGAATCCGCCCTTGAAAACGTTCCCAGGAAATGCTATTATATATAGTTGATATGATGTACCCCCCAAGGAGGAGCCCATGAACACCAAAACCACTGTGATCTCCCAGCAGCAGCTGCAGGAGCAGTTTTCCTATTGTGACAAAATCGCGGCCTACTGGCAGCAGCTTTCCCGCACCCCCAAGGCCTTCGTGGAAACCTACGGCTGCCAGCAGAACGAGGCCGATTCCGAAAAAATCCGGGGGTATCTGACCCAGAGCGGCTACGCCATGGCTTCCCAGGCCGAGGGGGCCGATGTGGTGGTGCTGAATACCTGCGCCATCCGGGAGCACGCCGAGCAGCGGGTCTTCGGCAATCTGGGGGCCCTGACCCACACCAAGCGCCGCCACCCGGAGCAGAAAATTTTCCTGTGCGGCTGCATGGCGGGCCAGACCCAGGTATCCGACCGGATCCGCAGAAGCTTTCCCCACGTAGACGGGGTATTCTCCACCCACCACCTGTGGCAGTTTCCGGAAATCCTGTGGCGGGTCCTCAACCTTCACAAACGCCAGTTTTACATTACGGACGAGCCCGGCTCCATTGCCGAGGGAATTCCTCAGGTCCGGGACTCCGGTCTGAAGGCCTGGGTGTCCATCATGTACGGCTGCAACAATTTCTGCACCTACTGCATCGTCCCCTACGTCCGGGGCCGGGAGCGAAGCCGCCGGCCGGAGGATATTCTGGCAGAGTGCCGGGAGCTGATTGCCGCGGGAGCGAAGGAAATTACCCTCCTGGGCCAGAACGTCAACTCCTACGGCAAGGATCTGAGCCTGAACATGGATTTTGCGGACCTGCTGGCCGCCATTGCCCAGCTGCCCGGGGATTTTCTCATTCGATTCATGACCAGCCACCCCCGGGACGCTTCCCACAAGCTTTTTGACACCATGGCAAAGTATGATAAAATCGCCAAGCAGCTCCACCTCCCCTTCCAGTCCGGCTCCACTCGGGTGCTGAAAGCCATGAATCGGCACTACGACCGGGAAACCTACTTAGAGAAGGTGCTCTACGCAAAAAAGGTGATGCCCGATCTGGTGCTGACCAGCGACGTGATTGTGGGCTTCCCCGGGGAAACCGAGGAAGAATTCGAGGAAACCATCTCCCTGATTCAGGCCGTCCGCTACGACAGTCTGTTCACCTTTATTTTCTCCCCCCGTCCCGGCACCCCCGCCGCTTCCATGGCCGATCCCACCCCCAAGGAGGAGAAAAACCGCCGCTTTGACCGGCTCTGCGCCATCCAGAACGCCATCTCTGAGGAAATCCACCAAAGCTACGTGGGCCGAACCCTCCGCTGCCTGGTGGACGGCCGGGAAAAGGATCAGCTCACCGCCCGCACCGAAGGCGGACGGCTGGTTCGCTTTGCCGGCCCCGATGACCTCATCGGCACCTACCGGAATATCGCCATCACCGGAGCCACCACCTGGAGCCTCACGGGGCAGCTGGAAGATGACGAGATTGCCCGGTTTGTCCGGGAGTCCGGGATGGACATTCCCGAATACAATTCCTATTATTACGGTTACCCCGAGCAGGCCGATGAAATTCTGGAAGCTCTTCTCCGCGGAGACAAGCGGGCCACCACCGGATTGAAGCCACTGTATGATCTGGAGGGGGAGCCCCTTCCCCAGGTGGGTCAGTACTCCGTCATTCTCGACAGCAGGGAAAGGCCCCATTGTATCACCCGGATCACCAAAGTGGAGATCACGAAATTCAAGGACATCACCCCCGAGTATGCCTTTATTGAAGGCGAGGGCGACAAGTCCCTGACCTACTGGAAGGATGTCCACACCCAGGTATTCACCCGGGAATGCCTGGAGGAGCACGGGATTGCGTTCTCCGAGGATATGGAATGCGTCTGCGAATATTTTGAGGTTGTCTACCTGAAAGCCGATAAATAAGTGAATTCACCATGGGCGTATCGGCTTGCGTCATCAAACCAACAAATTGGTGTTTGTCGGGCAGCGTCCCAAATTACCTGTCATTGCGAACCAGGCCGCAGCCTGGTGTGGCAATCCCCCGGTTGAATGGGGAAACGGAACGAAAACGGCCCTAAAACCTTGGGGGATTGCCACGCCAGCGTGCGCGCTGGCTCGCAATGACAGGAAACTTGAAACGTGTATTGTTGTAAACAACAATTTCCCAGGCAGCTGCGTCAAATCGATAAACGTAATATACTTTACAGAAAAGGAACCGGTATTATGTCCAAGCCAACAAATGAACTGACCCCCATGCAGCGGCAATATCAGCAGATCAAGGAGCAGCACAAGGATTGCATCCTGTTTTTCCGGCTGGGCGACTTCTACGAAATGTTCAACGAGGACGCCAAGCTGGCGGCCCGGGAGCTGGACCTGACCCTCACCAGCCGGGACCGCTCCAAGCCCAAGGAGGAGCAGACCCCCATGTGCGGCGTGCCCTACCACAGCGTGGATTCCTACATTGCCCGCCTGGTGCAGAAGGGCTACAAGGTGGCCATCTGCGAACAGATGGAGGACCCCGCCACCGCCAAGGGCCTGGTGGAGCGGGACATCACCCGCATCGTCACCCCCGGCACCGTGACGGAAAGCTGTATGCTGGACGAGAACAAGAATAATTACATCAGCTGCATCTACGGCGAGGGCGGCAAATTCGGCCTGGCCTTCTGCGACGTGTCCACCGGCGCGTTTTACGCCACCGTCTGCACGGACGCGCAGACCGTGGCCTCGGAGCTGGGCCGCTTTGCCCCCAGCGAGGTCATCCGCTTCGGCCCCGGAACGGAGGGCGAGGTGATCTCCGACGCCCTGTTCCGCCGCCTGAACTGCTGCGTCAACGAGGGCAAGCCGGAGCTTTTCTCCCAGGAGAAGGCCGAGGAGCTGCTCCAATCCCATTTTGGTTCCACTTTGTCCCAGCTGGGCCTGGGCGGACTTCCCGCAGCGGTCATCGCCTCCGGCGCGCTGCTGCAGCACCTGCTGTGGCTGCAGCGCAATGACCTTGCCCACATCCGGGAGCTTCAATATTACACCACCGGTAAATTCATGGAGCTGGACATGGATGCCCGGCGGAATCTGGAGCTCACCGAAACCATGCGCTCCAAGGAGAAAAAGGGCACCCTTCTGTGGGTGCTGGACAAGACCCGCACCGCCATGGGCGGACGGCTGCTCCGCTCCTGGCTGGAAAAGCCCCTCTTAGACCCCGCCGAAATCACCCGCCGCCACGCCGCCGTTGGGGAGTTGGTGGACAACGTAATCATCCGGGGCGAGCTGGAAGAGGCTCTGTCCGACGTGACGGACCTGGAGCGGGTCATGACAAGAATCGTCACCGGCACCGTCAACGCCCGGGACCTTCTGGGCCTGGCCCGGGGCTTTCGGGCTCTGCCGGAGGTTAAGCATCAGCTTTCCAAAATGGAATCCCCTATGCTCACGAAGCTTTCCCAGGCCGTGGACCCGCTGACGGACTGCGCCGACCGGATCGAGAACACCCTGGTAGATGATCCTCCTCTGACCATCCGGGAGGGCGGCATCATCCGCCGGGGGGCCAGCGAAGAAGCGGACCGGCTCCGGGACATCATGGAGGGCGGCTCCGGCACCATCGCGGCCATTGAGGCATCGGAGCGGGAGAAAACCGGCATCCGCACCCTGAAGGTGGGCTTCAACCGGGTGTTCGGCTATTATATTGAGGTGTCCAAATCCTTTATGGACCAGGTTCCCCCGGACTACATCCGCAAGCAGACCCTGGCCAACTGCGAGCGCTACATCACCCAGGAGCTGAAGGAGCTGGAAAACCAGGTGCTCACTGCCAAAGACCGGCTCACCGCTCTGGAATACCAGATTTTCACCGAGCTGCGGGAATTCCTTGCCCAGCAGGCCCCCCGGGTGCAGCAGGCTGCCGCCGCTGTGGCCGCGGCGGATACGCTGTGCTCTCTCGCCGCCGTGGCTGTCCAGCGGGGCTACTGCCGCCCGGAGATCACCCTGGGCCGGGAGATCTCCATCGTGGACGGCCGCCACCCGGTGGTGGAAGCAACCCTGAAAGATTCCCTTTTTGTCCCCAATGACACCTCCCTGGGAAGCAACGATCACCAGGTATCCATCATCACCGGCCCCAACATGGCGGGCAAATCCACCTATATGCGCCAGGTAGCCCTCATCGTCCTCATGGCCCAGATGGGCTCCTTCGTCCCCGCCCGCAGCGCCCGGATTGGCCTTGTGGACCGGGTGTTCACGAGAATCGGCGCCAGCGACGACCTGGCCTCGGGCCAGTCCACCTTCATGGTGGAGATGGCGGAGGTTGCCTCGATCCTGAAATACGCCACCTCCCGCAGCCTCTTAATCCTGGACGAAATCGGCCGGGGCACCTCCACCTATGACGGCATGGCCATCGCCCGGGCTGTGCTGGAATACGCCGCCAATCCCAAGCGTCTGGGGGCCAAGACCCTCTTCGCCACCCACTACCACGAGCTGTCCGCCCTGGAGGACAAACTGCCCAATGTGAAGAATTACAACATCGCCGTAAAAAAGCGAGGCGACCAGATGATCTTCCTCCGGAAAATCGTCCCGGGAGCCACCGACGACAGCTACGGCATCGAGGTCGCCAAGCTGGCGGGCATCCCCGCCCCGGTGATTGCCCGTGCCCGGGAGATTCTGCAGGAGCTGGAAGAGAGTTCCGGAGTACCCGCCACCGCCCCGGCCAAGCCTTCCGAGGAAGAGGATCAGGTGAGCATGCTGGACCTGGCCTCCCAGCGGGTCTGCGCCGCCTTAAGCGCCCTCAGTGTGGAAACCCTCACCCCCATCGAGGCCATGAACGAGCTGTACAAGCTCAAGCTGATGCTGTCCGAATAAACCACGGAACGAGAAATTGGTGTTTGTCGAAACAAAATACGCTGTCATTGCGAACCAGCGCGCACGCTGGTTCGCAATCCCCCAAGTTTTTAGGGCCGTTTCGTTGCGTTTCCCCTTTTTACCGGGGGATTGCCACGCCAGTGTGCGCACTGGCTCGCAATGACAGCGATTATTAGACAAACTCCCAATTTGTCCCTCTCCCTCCACCCCTCAACCTCACCTTCCAAACCATCAGGAATTGTCTATGAAAAAATACCGCTCCCTCAGCACCCGCCAGAGTGAACAGGAGATTATCCTTGGCTGGGTCTACTTTCTTTTTCAGCTTCTGGTGCTGCCCTCCCTGCTGGTGTGGGGCAACACCCGGGCCGGCCATCCCTTTTCCGAGGCGGAGCTGAACTTCACCTTCTTCGCCATCAATTTTGCCGCTGTCGTGTGGATTTTCCACCGTTTCCTAAGCGGCTCCTTCCGCCAGGTCCGGGTGCACCCCGCCTATTTCTGTCAGGCAGTGATTCTGGGACTGGCCGCCTATCTCGCCTGCTCCAAGGGGATGGACTGGCTCCTTGCCCGGATTGCCCCGGGGTATTCCAACGCCAACGACGCCTCCATTGCCGCCCTGAGCCGGGGAAACTTCACCCTGATGGCCATCGGAACCGTCTTGCTGGTGCCGCCTGTGGAGGAATGCTTCTACAGAGGGCTGATTTTCCGTCCTCTCTACGGCCGTTCCCCCTGGGCCGCGTATCTTTTGTCCATGGCCGCCTTCTCCCTGGCTCATATCGTGGGGTATCTGGGGAGTTACTCCCTACGGGAGATGGTTGTGTGCTTTCTCCAATACCTCCCGGCGGGGTTGTGCCTGGCCTGGAGCTACACCAAGTCCGATACCGTTTTCGCCCCCATTGTGATCCATGCTCTGGTAAACGCCTGGGGAATCTGGCAAATGAGGTAATGCTATGCCGAAAATCATTCAGCTTTCCACCCATGTGGCCAATCTGATCGCCGCCGGCGAGGTGGTGGAACGCCCCGCCTCCGTGGTCAAGGAGCTGCTGGAAAACGCCGTGGACGCCGGAGCCTCCCAGGTCACCCTGGAGATCCGGGACGGCGGTATGACCTTCCTGCGCCTTACCGACAACGGCTGCGGCATGAGCGCCGAGGACGCCCGCACCGCTTTTTTGCGCCATGCCACCTCCAAGCTCCGCACCGAAGAGGACTTGACCGCCATCACCACCATGGGCTTCCGGGGGGAGGCCCTGGCCGCCATCGCCTCCGTCAGCCGCATCGACCTGCTGACCAAGACCCCCGGCAGTCTGTCCGGCACAAGTCTGCACCTGGAAGCCGGGGTCATTCAGGAGGAGTCCGAAGCCGGCTGCCCCGACGGCACCACCATCATCGTCCGGGACCTGTTCTACAACACCCCCGCCCGGATGAAGTTCATGAAATCCGACTCCGTAGAAGGCAGCCGGGTGGCCTCCTCAGTGCAGCTGCAGGCCCTGGCCCATCCGGAGGTTGCCTTCCGGTTCCTCCGGGACGGCAAACAAATTCTCTCCACCCCCGGCACCGGGCAGCTGAAGGACGCTATGTACTGCGTCTATGGCAGGGACTGCGCCCGGATGGCCCAGGTTAACAGCCGCTGGGAGGGGTACTCCCTGACGGGTTATGTGAGTCTGCCCACTGATTCCCGGGCCACCCGGGGCATGCAGACTTTCTTCGTCAACAACCGGCCCGTGAAGTCCAAGCTCCTTATGACCGCTTTGGAGGAGGCCTACCGCAACCAGATTATGGCAGGTCGCTTTCCCGCCTGTGTTCTCCACCTGAATCTTCCCTCCGGGGTGGTGGACGTGAATGTCCACCCGGCCAAGACCGAGGTGAAATTCCTCTCCGAGAAAGCCGTCTTTGACTGCGTCCACTACGGAGTGCTGGCCGCTCTCAACAAGCAAAACGACCGGCCGGAAATGAAATTCCGCCCCGCACCGGCAAGCGCACCCATCCCGGAGCCCAAAACGCCCTCAGGAGAAATCCGCCAGGCTCCGCCTCCCAGGAAGGAGCCCTTCTTCCGCACCATGACCCCGGAGGAATTCAAGACCTTCTCCTCCGCCCTGAAGGACGCCCCTCAGCCTAAGAAGGAGGCAGCCGCCGCCGTTCTGTCCAAAATCGAGGTTCCAACCCCTCCCCCTCTGCGGGAAGCAGTCATGACACCCCAGCCGAAAACACCGGCACCCGCTCCCATCGCAGGAGGGAGCACTCCCATCTCCCCTGCCCCTGCTCCCATCGCAGAGGACGATACCCACATCGCCCCTGCCTCCGTTCCCACCGTAGAGGGCGATGCCCACATCGCCTCTTCCCCTGTTCCGGAGGAAATGGAGCAGACCACCCTGGATCTGCCCACTCCCGCCCCCTGGCGCATGGTGGGCGAGCTGTACAACACCTATATCCTGGTGGAAGAGGGGGAGGACGCTTTCCTGATTGACAAGCACGCCGCCCATGAGCGGATTCTCTTTGAGAAGCTGAAGGCCAATCAGGAAGCCATCTCCTCCCAGGCCTTACTCCAGCCCCTTCCCGTCCGCCTGAGCCCCACAGCCGCCGGGGAACTGCTGGCCCAGGCCGAAATGCTGGAGAAGCTGGGCTTCGAGGCGGAGGAATTCGGAGAAAACACCTTGCTGCTGCGTCAGATTCCCATGGACTTAAGCCCGGAGGATGCCGCCGACGCGCTGGAAAGCCTGGCCTCCGACCTGCTCAGCGGACGCCGGGAAAATCCGGACAACGTCCGGGACGAGCTGCTGCATACCGTGGCCTGCAAGGCCGCCATCAAGGCCGGCTGGCACAGCGACGAAAAGGAGCTTCTCGCCATCGCCGAAGCCGTCATGAACCGCCAGGACCTGAAATACTGCCCCCACGGCCGCCCCATCTGTATTTCCCTAAGCAAAAAGCAGTTGGAGAAGCAGTTTAAGAGGACCTGACCCCCAATAACTCCGGACACTTGGCAAAAATACAATTTGTTGTTTGTCGAATATATGCTGTCATTGCGAGCCAGTGCGCACACTGGCGTGGCAATCCCCCGG
>JBJEYY010000047.1:0-3136 GCA_051887095.1 Faecousia sp.
GGTGTGCGCACTGGCTCGCAATGACAGATTATTTGGAACGTGTCGTGTACACAACAATTTAGCTGCGCAGTCGCGGTCGAGGGGCCCAAAGGATGTACGATGACCGCCAGGGTCCGTAACGCATTGGCCTCCGGCCCCGCCGGCAAACAACAATTTATCGTTTTCCCTTTTTCGTTTTCCATCTTGCGGTTTCCACAAAAAAGTGGTATTCTAAGGAGGCAACATGACGAATTTTCTGACCGGCCTTCACCGTATCGTCTGGGGCGCGCCCACATTGATTCTGATTCTGGGAACCGGGCTTTTCTTAAGTGTCCGCACCAGGTTCCTCCAGCTCCGCCTGCTTCCCCGCTCCCTCCGGCAAATGGCCCGGAGCTTGCGGCGTAAGCCCGGGGAGGGCGGCATCTCCCCCTTCCAGGCCCTGTGCACCGCCCTGGCTGCCACCGTGGGCACCGGGAATCTGGTGGGGGTGGCGGGAGCCATCTGCTTGGGAGGCCCCGGGGCCATCTTCTGGATGTGGGTCTGTGGCTTCATCGGCATGGCCACTAAGTACGCCGAGGTCACCCTGGCCCTGCGCTACCGGGTCCGGGAGCATGGGGAGTACCTGGGCGGACCCATGTACATGATTACCCGGGGCATGGGGCCGCGCTGGCGGTTTCTCGCGGTGGCCTATGCGGTGTTTGGCATTGCGGCCTCCTTCGGCGTAGGAAACGCCACCCAGGTAAACGCGGTCGTCAGCGGCGTCAACGCGGTGCTGCGCTCCTTCGGCAAAACGGAATCCCTCCGGCGCAATCTGGCGGTGGGCCTGCTGCTGGCCGTCATCATCGGCGCGGTGCTTCTTGGCGGCGCGAAAAAGGTGGGCCGCACGGCGGAAAAACTGATTCCCTTTGTTTCGGGGGGCTACATCCTTCTGTGTCTGGGGGTGCTGATCCTCCGCCGCCGATATCTTCCCCAGGCCTTTTCCCTGATTGTTGACGGAGCCTTCTCCCCCCGGTCGGTTACCGGCGGGCTCTTGGGCTCCGCTTTCGGCGCCTTAAGCGTGGGCTGCTCCCGGGGTGTTTTTACCAACGAATCGGGCATGGGCACCGCCTCCATGGCCCACGCCTCCGCCCAGGTTTCCCACCCGGCGGAGCAGGGACTCCTCGGCATTGTGGAGGTATTTCTGGACACCATCGTCATCTGTACCCTCACCGCCCTGGTGATCCTCACGGCGGGGGTCGCCATTCCCTACGGCACCGACGCGGGGGGCAGCCTTACCACTTTCGCCTTCTCCGCCGTATACGGCAGCTGGGTCAATGTGTTTCTTGCCGGGGCTCTGGCCTGCTTCGCCATTGCCACCGTGCTGGGCTGGGGCCTCTACGGCTGCCGCTGCGCCCAGTTTCTCCTGGGTCCCAACGCCTGGAAGGGCTTCGCCCTGCTTCAGGCTCTGACCGTGATCCCCGCCAGTGTGGGAAAAGCCGAAACCGTCTGGCTCCTGGCGGAAATTCTCAACGCCCTCATGTCTGTTCCCAATCTGATTGCCCTGGCGGTACTCTCCCCCGAGCTTGTCCGCCTGACCACTGAATACGAAAGAAGAGGTACACCATGCAAATCTCCATCAACGCCAACCGATGCGAGCCCTCCCCCATGCGCAAATTCCACCCCCTGGCGGTGGCTGCGGAAAAGGAAGGCAAAAAAATCTACCACCTGAACATCGGCCAGCCGGACATTGCCACGCCCCCCGCCTATTACGAGGCCATCCGCAGGTTCGACCGGAAGACCCTGGCCTACGCCGAATCCCCCGGAACGCCTCTGCTCATCGATGCCGTCCGCAGCTACTATAAGCGGCTGGACGTGGAACTGGAGCCCAGCGACGTGCTCATCACCACCGGCGGCAGCGAGGCGCTGCTTCTGACGTGCCTGAGCATTCTGGACCCCTACACCGAGGTCATCATCCCGGAGCCCTACTACCCCAACTACACCACCTTCGTCCATGCGGCGGGCGGTGTCATCCGGGCTCTTCCCACCAACCCCTGGGAGGGCTACCGCTACGCCGACCGGGAACGCATCGAGAGCCTGATCACCAAAAACACCCGGGCCATCCTCATCACCAACCCCGGCAACCCCACCGGCGTGGTGCTGAGCCAGGAGGAAATGCGGATGATCGCCGACATCGCCAAGGAGCGCGACCTGTTCCTGATCTGTGACGAGGTGTACCGGGAGTTCTGCTATGACGACAAATTCGGGGTGCCCACCATGGCCCGTTTCCGGGACATTGACGAGAACCTGGTCATCGTGGACTCGGTATCCAAGCGGTTCTCCGCCTGCGGCGCCCGGGTAGGCTGCGTGGTCACCCGGAATAAAGAGCTGCAGCAAGCCTTGCTCAAATTCTGCCAGTCCCGGCTTAGCGTTGCCACCATCGACCAGATCGGCGCCGCTGCCCTCTACAGCGTGGACCCCGGCTTCTTCCTGGAGAGCAAGGCCGAGTACCGCCGCCGCCGGGATACGGTGATCTCCCGCCTGCGGAAAATTCCCGGGGTGGTGGTGGAGGAACCCATGGGGGCCTTCTATGTCATGGCAAGCCTCCCCGTGGATGACTCCGACAAGTTCCAGCGCTGGCTTCTGGAGGAATTCAGCGACAATGGGGACACGGTGATGTTCGCCCCCGGGGCCCCCTTCTACGAAACCCCCGGCAAGGGAATCAACGAGGTGCGCATTGCCTATGTGCTGAAGCAGGAGGATCTGGAGCGGGCCATGGAGGTGCTTGCCGCCGGCATCGCCCAGTACCAGCGCAAGGTCATGAAGGTCAAAGCCCTCCCCACGGAGTGAATTGACAATTGACAATTGACAGTTGACAATTCTTGCCTTTTTCAAACATCAGCAAAACCGCAGAGCAGAGGAACCCCCTCCGCCCTGCGGTTTATATTTTGACCGGCAATGCCTATTGGAAAGATAAATTGTTGTTTGCAGGTGCGCATTCAAAAAAACGCTGTCATTGCGAGCCAGTGCGCACACTGGCTCGCAATCCCCCGGTTAGAGGGGAAATGTACCGAAAAGTGCCCTGAAGAGCGGGAGTCGTTGCGATTTTTGGTGGTAATCGTTACTTGGTTCCATTCAACCGGGGGATTGCCACACCAGTCTGCGGACTGGTTCGCAATGA